>CAZBNU010000014.1:0-12621 GCA_964493075.1 uncultured Nitrospirales bacterium
AAAAACGCAAAAAAAAGATGGAAAAAAGTGAAATAACGTCTCAAAAAATCGCGATTTTGTCTCGTTTTTGCGAAC
This sequence comes from uncultured Nitrospirales bacterium, assembly GCA_964493075.1. Classification (GTDB taxonomy): domain Bacteria; phylum Hydrogenedentota; class Hydrogenedentia; order Hydrogenedentales; family CAITNO01; genus SLFT01. The sequence continues at coordinate 76 of CAZBNU010000014.1, forward strand.
CCATAAGGCTTAGGCCTTCGTACTGATATCCAGCCAGTCCACGCCGACCTTTTCCAGCACGTAGCCTACTTCGCGGAGGTAGTTGCCGTAGCAGGTCATCCAGTGGAAGCCCCGCATTTCCTGGGCGAGTTGTTTGCAGTCGCCGTTGATTTGCAGGTCGGACTGGGTGGTGCAGATGTCCAACGCGGGATTCTCGAGCACGGTGCCTTCGAGACCGAGCCAGCGTTCGCTGGCGAAATCGCATACGAGCGCGGTCATGTTCTGGCCGGGTTTCAGGGCAACCTTGGGCGCGGCGCCGTAGTCGGATTCAAAGTGGGTGCGGATGAGCATGTCTTCGTAGTGTTCGCCGTCCATCTTACGGGGTGCGGAACAATGGGCTACCGTAATCATGCCGTTGTGCGGGTAGGTGGGGTTGCACAGGTAGGCCGGTTTGCCGCTGATGTAATGGAGCAGGATGCCCGAAGGAATAACCACAAAATCGGATTCGCAGAAGGCCAGGCCGCCCTCGTCGTTAATCAGGGTCAGGCACATACATGCCGTGGTCTTCGCCATGGGGATGATCGCGCCCATGCAGTGTCCCACGGTAATAGCGTCGGTGTCATGTTCTGCCATCAGTTCGCGGAACACTTCCGTCAGCACAAAGGCGCGGTCGGTGAAGTCCAGCATTTCGTCCATCGTCTTTTGGGAGCCCTTGCCGTCCACCAGTTCCTGGGTGGTCAGTTGTTCCTGCCTCGGCAGTAGGGTCACGCCCGGTTGCGCCAGGTATTCGCGGGACTGGGCAACACACCGCGCCACCAGATCCTTGTTGGCGAAGGCCTTGTTGATGCGCACTTTCATTTCATCGTAGGACACCTCGATTAGGTCCAAATCCCAGAGGTCGCGCGCCCGCTGCATGGCGCCGCTGCTGCCGCCTTTGTCCCAGCCGAGTGCGCCGCCGATGCAGACAATACGCTTGCCCTTGATATTTTTCAGGCCGTGCAACGCGCGCAGCCGCCACAACACTTCGTCGTAGTCGTCCACCACTACATCGCTGTAACTCATGCCGCCAGTACCCTGTGGAGCGTCCTGCTCACGACGCAGGAACCGGGGATGCACAATTTCGTACCAGAGATAGGCGGGGCCGCTGCGATGGCGCACAAACATGAGGTTATGCTTTTCAGGGTTCGCCAAAGCGATAATCAGCCCTGTGCCGCCGCTTGCGCCGAAGATTAGGACACCGTCATGATCCCCATCGGCAATGGCTTTTGCCTCTTTCTCGTTGGTTGTAGAAGTGAGGGGCAGCAGTTCCAGTGCGAAGTCCGCCTTTTCCTGCATGGCCGCCAACTCCGCCCTGATGCGGTTGCGTTCCTCTTCTACATGCTGTTCCGTAATGAGCCCCGACCAGCCGCGCCATGAAGTGGCGTCCCGATACTCGGGGAGGGAATACGCCAGTACCGGCTGGATACGCAACGGCTTGCTTCGGGAAAGAGTTCGCGGTACAAGCGGCGCAGCGGCAGCAGTCTGGCCACCCAACTGATGCAGCAGCGTGCCGCCCACGGCAACCGCGCTCGCACCTGCCAGAAACTGGCGTCTGGAAACCGACGGCGCTTTCGCCCCGCAACACCCGGAATTAGAACAACAATGCTGATCATGAGTATGCATGATAACGACTCCTATGTGGCTGAATACCAGTGAAAACTACTGTCATATTTTGAAATTCAGTATAGCAGGAAGAACATGGGAGCGCAAACCGTATTCTGTTACAGCCGCCTCGATTTACGTTTTAGTGCCGCCGACCCTGTCAGGGCGGCCGCAAAGGCAATAACTACCAGGCCTATAACCCCAGAAACGGGTACGCCTTCTTCTTTGTCAACTGTGACACTTGCGGTACGTTCCACAGAGCCCTTATCGCCGGATACTTCAAGCATATACCGGCCCGCCATGGCGGCGCTGAAAGGAGCGAACTGTAACACGCTCGTGTTCACACCCTGATAGTATCCGTTCCTGTAGGGGCCGTCCATAAGGGGTTCGTAGAAGCGGCCATTGTACCGATACCATTGGAACCTGCTCATCATGGCCTCGTTGTTTACCTGACCATCCCACTCGTAGAACATGCCTTCTTCAAGCACAATGTCAGGCAGAGCACCTACATCCGGCAAGTCGTTCACCACGTTTACAATGCGAAATCCCTGTTCTGCGGCGTTCCCAGCAGCATCTTCAACGTCATAAGTGATGGTATACTGACCTGACACGCCCACATCCACCGGATTGTTAACTTGCAATTGTTGCGTCAGGTCCCCGTCGCAGACATCGAAAGCGTTCGCGCCCGGGTCCACAAAGGCTTCGCCCAGCATTACCAGAGCCGGATTATTGCCATACACCGTGATAAGGGGAGCATCGGTATCCACCACCTGTATGGTGCGTGTTGCTTCCTCGGCGGCATTGCCAGCGGTATCCAGCACATTGTAGGTAAGTACATATTCACCCACCAGTTCAGGGAGCACCTCGTCGCCGCCCACAATAATGTCGCTGGTAATTTCCCCGTCACAGGCGTCCCAGGCAGTCAGCGTGGGGTATTCAAAAAAGTCGCCGCATTCCACAACAACGGTCTTGTGATTTCCGTCCGCTTCCTCTGTGCTGAAGAAGGGGTCCTCGGCGTCCGCTTGAGACGCCACAAAAATCATTGTCGCCAGTATTAACAGCCAGGGCTGCTTCATTGTATAATTCCTTCGATACTATCTTCTGTAAACAATTAAACCACAATTACCACTGTACTAACAGTACCACAGCACAATGCGTTTGTCAAGATTTAGCATGTGTCATGTTCGCTGCAAGGCCCGTGTTCCGATTTGATCCGCATCATCTCATCCCCGTTGTTTCACGATACCAGGCCACAAAACGTTTGACGCCTTCATCCATGGTAAATTGGGGATTGTAGCCCAGCAATTCCCGGGCATGGTCAATGTTTGCATAGGTGATTTCCACATCGCCTGGCTGCAGGGGCTTCCGGTCTATCTTTGCGGTGCATCCCGTATGCTTTTCAATCAGCGCAATCAACTCGCTGAGACTGGTGGTATGGCTTTCACCGAGGTTGAATATCTCATATTGGAAGGGCCGGTCAACACACTGGATCAGGCCGTGGGTAATGTCGTCAATATAGGTATAATCGCGCCGCGTTGCGCCGTCGCCGAACATGGGAATACTTTTCCCTTCGAGGATGAGTTTTGTAAACTTGTGAATGGCCATGTCAGGACGTTGGCGCGGCCCGTACACGGTAAAGAAGCGGAGCATGGTAACGTGCAGCCCGTAAAGGTGGCTGTAGACGTGCGCCTGCAACTCATTCATACGCTTTGTGGCGGCATAGGGGCTAATGGGGCGCATAACGGGATTGGTTTCTGCGAAGGGCACCTCGGTGCAGCCACCGTATACCGATGAACTGGACGCAAACACCAGGTGCGAGGGTTTGTAATCGCGGCATGCGTCCAGGATATGCTGTCCTCCGATAACATTAACGCGGTGATACAGGTTCGGGTCTTCCAGCGAGGGACGCACCCCAGCCCGTGCTGCCAGATGCACCACCACATCCGGCTTGTGAACATCGAAGGCGTGGCGCAGCACCGGTTCGTCACAGATATCGGCTTCCAACAAGGTAAACTGCGCTGATGCTGAAAGGGCGTGCAGGTTGCCTCGTTTGATGGCCGGATCATAGTAGTCATTGAAGTTGTCAATGCCGACGACAGTATCGCCCCGGTGAATCAACGCCTCCGCAAGGTGGGAACCGATAAAACCGGCGACGCCGGTAACGAGAATTGTTTTCATGGGATGCCTTTCCTATAAATGGAGTGCCCTGTCAAGACATTCTGTAACGAAGACATTCAAACTTTTTCCGGCGCTCTTGGCTGCGATTGCTGTTTCTCTGTGCAAGTCGGGCGGCAGACGCAAGAGAAACTTGCCGGAAAAGGGCTTCTCCGGCTGTTTTCCCTGTTCTTCACAGAAATTTATATACTCCTCTACGGATTCTTTGAATGCCTTTTTGAGTTCTCTTACCGAACGGCCTTCAAAATGAATCGTATCCGCTATATTTGATACGATTCCATAGAAAGAATCATCCTGGTCATCGTATTCTATCCTGGCCACATATCCGTTGTATTCCATCATGTCCTTCATGGCTTAACTCCTGCTGATTCCAAAAAACGTCTTACCGCTACCACAACACCTTTCTTTGTTGTCGGTTGGGGGTGGGGTCTATGAAAGGTTGCTATACGTCCGTTTAATGCAAAAGAGACTCGTGAACCTCGACCTTCCTTGGTTTCAGCGCCAAGAGCCATCAATAAAGATTCAATGTCCGCCCATCGTATACTGTTTCCCGCATCTCGTGAGAACACATTATGGAGCGTCTTTTGATGTTTTGCATTCATACAGAAATGATACCATAAATGATATCATCTTTCAAATAACACTGAGAGCAACAAACAGGGCGCAACCGGGTGTGTTGCCAGGTTGCGCCCAAGGTATCAGGTACAGAGGGTTCAGGAGAACACTTTATTCTTTGGGCACGCGTATGATGGTAATGTCGGGGTCTCTATTGCCACGCACAAAGCGTATCAGCAGCGCCTTGCCGGGTTCCGCGTTATCCTCCATCAATTTGAAGAAACCGGCGGTATCGGCGACCGGTTGCTGCGCCACTTCAATGATGACATCGCCTTCAAAGAGGCTGGCATCTTCGGCGGGACTCCCCGGTTCCACTTCGGTGACAACCACGCCTGTTGTTTCGTTCCCGATACCAAGCCGTTCCAGAATGGACGGACTCAAGTCATGGACTTTCAGGCCCAGCACAGACTTTTCGACTGCCGCACCGCTTGCCAGAAGGTTGCGCTCCATCAGGGTTACTTTCACTTCGATTGCCTGGCGGTCACGCCAGATTTCCAGGGTGACCTCAGAGTCAGGGGCATAGGACGAAATCTTACGCACCATTTCGCTGGCGTTTTTCACCGCTTCGCCGTCAATCTTGCGAATGACGTCATAGGTTTTCAGTCCCGCCTTTTCCGCAGGCGTATCCGGCTGCACCTGGCGCACCACAGCGCCCATTTCATCGGGAAGACCCAACGAGTCCACGTCCGCATAGGTGTTGGCGTCGTCAATGGACACCCCCAGGTAACCACGCGTTACCTTACCGTCTGCAATGAGTACCGGCACAGTCTGCTTGGCGGTATTGATGGGGATGGCAAACCCGATGGAATTGGCGCCGAAGACGATGGCGGTATTGATGCCGATGACTTCGCCGTCAATATTGCAGAGGGGGCCGCCGCTGTTGCCCAGGTTGATAGCGGCATCGGTCTGGATAAGGTTCTGGAAGGTAAGCCCCTGCATGGCAAGGCCACGCAGTCCCTCACGGCCCAACGCGCTGATATGCCCAAAGGACACCGATCCTTCGAAGCCGCGTGGACTGCCGATGGCAATAGCGAACTCGCCCACCTTCACATTATCTGAATCGCCGAGGGGCAGCGGCTGGAGCGGTTCGTCCGCCTCAATCTTGATCACCGCAATGTCCGTCTCCGGATCGGTGCCGATTACTTCGGCATCGTATTCCTTACCATTGAACAGGCGCACGACGATACGTTCGGCATCCTGCACCACATGGTTGTTGGTGATAATGAAACCCTCCGCATCATAGATAAACCCGCTGCCTGTTCCCCGGGGACGTTCCGGTTGCGTACGGGGACGTTCCTGTTGGTTAGGCACATTGAAGAAGCGGAAAAGGTCCTCCATGGGGCCGAAGGGAGTCATGTTTTCATTCTCAATCTTCGCCTGCACATCAATGTTAACCACTGCAGGCCGTAGCCGTTCGTGAAGGCTTACAAAATTATCCTGTATCTGCCTCAAGAGCGAAACATCCTGCGCCTGTGCCTGAAGTCCCACCCACGCTGTCAGCAGCAACGCCACAGCTACCATTACATTCATTTTCCTGTTCATTCTTGCGTCTCCTTATTGTTTTTCGAGTAGCGCCGGTCCGGCGATGGCCGCATACAACCGATGCGCTACCCATTCTTTCAGTTTTGCGTCTTCGAGTTTTCGATTATTCATGCGTATATAAAAAGCGTCACGCGCCCGTCCTACATCAGTCACGATATGCGCCGCATTAAAATCAATGCCCATTTCCGAGAGGGTACGGGCAATATCAAACAACAAACCGGTACGGTCTCCTGCAACAAGATCAATCACAGTATCCGTCCTCGATGCATCGTTGTCAAATTCCACCGACGGTCGCACCGGGGCCGCAGATCGTGTAAGCGCAAAAAGGCGCTTGCGCGACTTATCCACATAGGTATTGATATCACCGCCGCGCAGCACCACATCGTCAAGCACCCGGGTAACAGCGTCCACCTCATTGCCAGTAAGGGGTCGGCCTGTTGAGGCGTTATTAACCAGAAAACTATCCACCACCCAGCCGTCGTCCCGTGTAAACAGGGCTGCATTGCGCACATTGACTACCTGCGATGAGAAAGCACCCGCTATTTCCGCAAACAATCCGTGTCTATCCCTTGTACACACCACAAACTCGCTCGCGCCCATATCATCCCGTTCAATGCATCGCGTGGCAAGCCCGGTTCGATATGCAGTCGCCAGGCATTTAATATGCCCAGCAATCTGTTCCGGAGAATAGCCAAGAAGATAACGCTCGCCAAGAGAATTGAGATAACTGTCAAGGTCAATTTCATCAAAGCCTGCCAGTTCTTCGCGAATCTGATTGATTTTGGGTTCAACGAAGGAACGATCAAATCCCTCCATGACCCGTCCTGTGAGGATGCGTTCCGTGCGCAGAAAAAGTTTCAGCAGCAGTGCCCCCTTCCACTCGTTATACACATTCGGACCCACCGCACTGAGGTCGGCATAGGTGAGCAACAGCAACATGCGCAGCAGGTCATCATTCTTAATGGTTTCGGCAAAAGCGGCCACCACTTCCAGGTCGTCCGTATCCCGGTAAAAAGCGATGTCCGACATGGCTTGATGATGTGCCACCAGCAGGACAATCTGTTCCGTTTCGTAAAGCTCCAGGCCAATACGATCACAAATGATTTTTGCAATAGTTGCGCCAGCTTCAATATGAACCTCGCCTGCCGCCTTGCCCAGATCGTGAAGCAAAATACTGAGTACCAGCAGATGGGGCTCCCGCACCCGCTCCAGTGTGCGGTAGAGGATGTCGGCCAGTGGCGTACTGCCATCTGCAAGATTTGCCAGCGCCTCAAGAGCACGCAACGTGTGCTCTTCCACGGGATAGCTGTGAAAGTCCTCGTAACGCATGATGCCCCGAATCGCGCCGAATTCCGGCAGATAGGCGTCGAGCAGCCCTGCTTTTGACGCTTCACGCAATGCGGCGCCCGCCTGCAGGGGACGTTTGCAGATGGCGAGGAAATAGCGGCGAACGGCATCGCTGGCACGGAATTCGTCGTTGACCAGGTGCAGGTTGCTTGACAGCCAGTGGGACGTGATCAGACTGAGAGGTACAGCGCGTTTAGCGCATTCCCAGATGACTTCCATAAGCCGTGCCGGGTTCTCGTTAAACCAGTTTTTGTCGGAAGGATCAGCGCATAGTTGCCGTTGATGTACGGTAAACTGGGAACGCTTGGAGTGTTGCTCTTCAAAAAGAAGCGCCATGGAAGGCTGATCGCAGATGCGTGCGGCAATCTGCAGAAACCTGCGCACTCTACATGCAGCATTATAGTAATCTTCCATAAACCGTGCCACTGCCTGGGAATTATTGCCGTAGCCGAAAGCGTCAGCCACATGTTTTTGCAATGCGAAAGTCAGCTGGTCTTCCTCGCGATTGGTATGAAAGTGCAGTTCATTTCGAATGCGCCAGATGAAGTCCAGCCCTTCGAGCAGATCGAGATGTTCACCTGAAGTGATGTAGCCGCCCTGCGCAAGTCCATCCAGCGACATGGCGCCGTGCATCAGCATGATCATCCACAGCCCCGCATGGAAGTCTCGAAGCCCCCCCGCGTTCTCTTTTATATTCGGTTCCAGCGCATACAAGTCACGGTGGTCTTCCGCCAGCAGTTCGGGATGTTCCCTCCGTCGCACATAGGCAAGAATGTCCTTACGCCCGTTATCGTCAAAGTCGCTCAACAGCAGTTTCAATCTACCGAAGGTAATGGTGTCACCCTGTACCAGACGCGCCTGAGAGTATGTGGTGAATACCTGGGGATCGGTTGCGGCAAGGGATAACGCCTCGCGCACCGTATGCAGCGTGTAGCCCGCTTTGAAGCCGATATCCCAGAAGAAGGGCAATAGAAAGGCGTTCATGGTTTCTATGTCGCTGGTGAGGGCATTATCCATCACCAGCGAGATATCAAGGTCGGAATGAGGACTCATCTCACGGCGTCCGTAACCGCCCAACGCGCATATTGCCGTTTGCTGCATGATTTGCTGGGGACTCGAGGTATGGGCTGCCGCAAAATTCGCCACGATGCGCACAATGGCATCACACACCTCCGTCAAATGGCGCAACGTGGTGCTGCCAGACTCGCCCGCGTCATGGTGTTTGCGTATCTCGCTGCGCTGCTGCTGGGCAAATTCACGCACTGCGGCCACGCACACCGTACGCGGTATGGCACGGAAGGCGGTGATATCCTCACGTGCCATGCGGTTCAGTTCGTTTATGTCCATCGTTGCTGTGGTCAAGTTAGTAGTTTCCGCTGTATGTTTTAATTTTGTCGCTATTGCTATTGTCTACCGAAAAACAATCTGCCTGATTCGAACGATCAGACCTATCATAATTAAACTTTACAAGTATCATAAACTGCTGTATTCCACAATGCCAGCATTATCTTTGCGCATCCAGCCGCGTTCACCGCCATAGGCGTACACGCGCATCCAGTCGCCCTCAATACGGTCCACCAGCACACGGTCTCCTTCATATAACAAAAATCTCGGAGAATCCATCTCATTCATGCTGAAATAAACCGGTGCTTCCTCTGTAACCGTTACGGCAAGTTTCGGATCATCCAGTGCAGCGTAATCTGTAGCGACGGTCAACACAAAAAACGCAAAGGCCAGAAGCGGTAGTGCACGACCTGCCCAGCGCAGCCGTGTGTTTTCGCGCCAGTGGCGAATAAGAAGTAACGCCAGCGTGCCCAAGAGGCACAAATGTGTCAAGACAAGGCTCTGCATGGGTGTAAAAGGATAATAATGAAGCCAGTCACCCTGATCCACCTGGCGCGGGTCTGGCGGCGGCAGTTTGCGTTTTGTCTTTTCCAGGGTAGTCTGCAGATTCTGTCGCGCCGGTTCAAACCGGGGGTCAGCGGCAAGCGCCGCCTCGTAATACAGGATTGCCTTTCCCGGTTTCCCGCTCTTGTTCCAGGCATTCCCCAGATTGAAGAAGAGGGCAGGGCTGTTTACTTCATAGTCGCTATTCAGGAGCATATATCCATTAATTGCTTCTTCATAGTTTCCCTCATGGTAAGCGTCATTGGATTTTTGAAGCATTTCCAACCCTTCCTGAGGAAAGGAAAGTAGAGTAGCAGCAATAACTAAAAATGTCATTTCTTGCCCTCCTTCAGGACTTCATGCAAATCTTCAATCAGTTTTTGTGCATCAGTACATAGAACACCTATGGTTTCAGTTTCGGGATCATCCCCTGCATAGCGTGCGCGTTCACATTTTCTGAGCATTCGGGACACTGCACCTATTAATTCTTCTTGAGTGTTCCGTGATCGCAAAAGGGATTCAATCTCCGCTGAAGTAAGTCCGGCTTCATTGATGTCAAGCATATTTCCGATAAATGAGGCTATGGCACGATATAGCGACTGCGTTGGGTCATCGGATTTTTTGCTTTCCTCAAGCGTTTTCATGCAGTTTGCTTTTGCATAATATCGGCGTGAATAGCTTCGATCGTAAGAAAGTCGCCTTTTCTGTCGTAGAAAGATATGTATTGCTGCCAGTATAAATGCAAATATCATGGGGCTCAACACCGTAAGAAAACCAAGATGTTTGTTAGTCCTGGATATTTGAACGGCAATGGCCTGCGGGTCGGTGATGATGGGCAGCATGTCGCCGTCAAAGACCTCTATTCTTCGGCGCTCCTCCTCTGCGGAACCGCCGACGGCAACAAAGTTGTTGCTGTCGGCAGACGGCGCTACAGTCACCTTCATCTCTTTGGAACGCTCGGTCTTGTAGTTTTTGAGTATGGGCGCAAAAAATGTAAATTCCACAGGCGGGATAACGTGACCGCCTGCTTCGAGGGGTGTCACCAAATACGCAAACAATTTGGTGATATTGCTGCTGTTTTCCTGTTGTCTGATTTCCACTTCGGCATCAGATACATGGGCCCAGGGCAGTTCGGGCACAACAGGTGCACCAACGGCGTTGGGATTGCCCTCTCCAGAAATTGTTACGATAAGACGCACCGGCTTCCCCTGCACCAGATTCTTTTCAGAAAGGTGGGTATTCATATTGAACTTGCCCACAGCCCCGCTGAAATCAGGGGGTTGCTGGGGCAGGGGCAGCGCTGTGATGGTAATAGGATCGGTAGTAAACATGCGTGCTGCCGTCTGGGGCCTGCGCCGATTGTCATACCAGCGCACCGCGCCCTGCCATTGCCAAGGCTCAATGGTGAGTTCGCCTGGCATGGCGGGATACAGCACCTGGGTGATCTCCATGATGCGGTAGGTGCGCCCCTGATGCTGTTCATTGGCGTTCAACCGCCATTGCTGCCCGGAATAGAAGCCTTCGGTTTGCGGCAGGGGCAGCGCCCGTGGTGATTCCACAGCGACGTAATACTCGTCGAGGGAAAAGATGCGCAGACGCAGCAGTACCGGTTCGCCCTGATATACCACGGTTTTATCGGCTACGGCGCGCACAAAGGCCAAATCATCCACAGTCAGTTCCGAAGCGGCATCAACTCCTTGAGAAACTACATTTACCTTATTGGTGACGGTAACGCTGATGGGCTGAGTCAGGTACTCCCTTCCATCCACTGAAACGGGAATACGCGGTATGGTAAAGGTGCCTTCCTGGGCTATCGAAGCTGGATAACGCCAGGTACGGGATTGCACCACCGTCGTCCTTCCGCTAATGGTGCGTATGCTCGTGGAAGACTGCTGCGAAGGCGTGCCCACCAACTGAATTCCTGCGTCCCGCACCGCCTGCATGTCAGGCTCCTTCACGTCGCTGCCGCTGGCGTTGATGGTGATGGTGAAAATCTCATTGGCGGCAACACGCTGCGACGAGATATCCGCCGTCACCGGCCCCTGTGCAAAAGCGCCAGTAGCGATAAGCAGTAGCATCGGTATGTATACAGCATGGCGCATTACCACCAGTCTCCTTTGAAATCTATTCGGTCGCGCTGGTTGCGTTCCTCTTTTTGTTCCTGCTTATCCGTATCCTCCAGCGATTCCAGCAGGGCCTCAAGGTTTTCATGATTCTCCTGTTCGCCTTCCCCCGTTGTTTCCTCCGCCGGATTCATTTCCTGCTCTTCGGAGGATTCACCTTCCTCTTTCTTTTCCTGCTCCTGTTCCTGTTGTTGCTCCTCCTGTTCCTGCTGTTCCTGTTCCCCCTCGCTCTGTTCTTGTTGTTCTTCCGTATCCTGATTTTTCTGGTTCGGATCAGGGGGCATGCCGACGAGCAGTACCACCACCAGTTCGCCTCGGTTCAGCGGCATGCCACGAAACAGCAACGCCCCATTCTGCGCCGCAAGGGCCTGCGCATTCAAGGCATCCACATAGGTGCCGTCTTCCTGTAACATTTCAATACGCACATTAAGTTGAATCGCACCTTCTTCATCCTGGCCCAAGGGCACAACATTCACATTGTATTTGGCATTAACGGTGTAACGCGTTTCTTCTCCCCAAGGTACTTCTCCGTCCAGAATAGATACTGCTTCGTAAGAAGTAAAGGGCAGTTCGCTAAGTGCAGATACTATGGGTTTCAGCGTTTCATCCATATAGGGCTGTTCCGGCACCGCGCCATGCCCGTAGATGGCATACATACGTGCAATGGGATTGGGCGGTAAATCTGGCATCCCTTGTGGTGCGCCCATACCATGAGGAAGCGACATCATCTGTGGTGGCGGTGTTCCCTGTGGTGGGAGCGCAGTCTGTGGTACAGGTGCTGGCTGGGACTGGGGCGACGGCACGATATCCACCTGAGTATAAGGCGATTGCGCACCTGCCACAGAAACAGCAGTTAGGATGAGGATTACCACACTATTGAATCTCATGGCTGTCCTCCTGTTTTTTCAGGAAGCACCAGTATGGCGGTGTTATCCTCCGACTTGGCCTCAGCACCGGGAATGCTGGTGTTTACCTGACCGAAAAGCGACATGACCGCAGGCGGTTCTTCTTCCGGCGGTTGCTGGTCTTGCTGCTCCTGTTCGGGCGGTGGATTCTGTAACAATTGCTTTAACTGGAAGCGCGCATGTTCAAGATTGGCGTGCATTCCTTCGTGTTCGGGATACTGCTCCAATCCGGATTCATAGGCTTCCACAGCACGGCGCAATGCCGCCACAGCATCTGCATACTGCTGTGCAGTGTCTATCGTGGCGGCCTCACGCAGGGTACAATTCGCACG
>CAZBNU010000014.1:12721-26155 GCA_964493075.1 uncultured Nitrospirales bacterium
CATACTGCTGTGCAGTGTCTATCGTGGCGGCCTCACGCAGGGTACAATTCGCACGGTTATACATTGCCTCCCGTGCGATGCCTGTATTCTCGTTGTGTATCAGCGCGTCAAAAGCAGTACGTGATTCCTGATATGCTTTTTTCGCTTCTTCCACCCGGCCCGCAGTTGTCGCATCTTCCGCCAGCATGAACCAGGCGCAACCGATACCGACCCGCACTTCCGGTGATTCGGGGTAGTCCACCTGCAATTCCTTCAACGTATCCAGCGCCTCCTGTGCCGCGCCCTGTTCCATCAGATGCTGTGCGTCGCGAATCGTGTCCACCGGTGCTGCATACGCTACAGTCCCAGTTATAAGGCAACTGAAGAACAGGATGAAGAACAACATGTAATAGCAGCGCCCAAGATGAAACCTTGCCGTTTTCCAGCCATTACGTTGATGGTTATGTGAAGTCAGGAGGTGAATATGTGCGGCAAGAATCCCAACGGGATTCCATATCACAGCCCAGGGTTGCGGTACGCCGCTACCCTGGGTGGTAGCACCCACACCCCCATATTTTACCCCGAAGGGGTTACGTCCCGTCTTGGACGCAACCCCGTTGGGGTAGAGGGGAGACTGGCCGTTCTCTCCCAGGGTAGCGGGGTACCGCAACCCTGGGCTGTGGTATGTATCCCTTTCAGGGAATTTATTGGAAACGCTAAACATCCTTGGCACTCCTCCCGGCATACGACATATTGCATGTGGTTGATGACAAGAGAAAAAAACAGGACGATTTATATGCAATACAATTCCTATCACGATCAACGTAGAAGAGGCATCCTTGCATCTTTGTCTTAACACGGCAAGATGTCCCGTCTATATTTTTATGTTGATAATATCTAAACATGAGTGGCGCCCTCCTCAAGCTTCAGGCGGCGACGGCGCAGCCACGGCAGCAGCGCCAGCCACGCACCTTCTGCCGCAAAGCACAGCCACGCCGCCATAAGCGGCCAGCGGTATCGGTTGATAAGCCGATACCGGACGGTGTCTTCACTGGAGCGGCTGCGGATGTGTTCCAGTTCCTGGTGGATGAAGTCCACATCGGCGTTGTCGGGCGTGATGCGCACATAGGCGCCGTTGCCCGCAAGAGCAACTTTGGATAGATTCTCTTCATCCAATTTTGATATATGGGCAAGATTTTCGTCAGCGATGCGAACATACTTGCGCATCCATGCGGGGAACGTGACGACAGCGCCATTGGGGTCGCCGATGCCGATGGTGAATATGGTGGCGTAGTTGCCGATTTCTTCGGCGGCTTTCAAGGCTTCACCGGAAGTCTGCTCGCCGTCGGAAATCAACACCACCGCCCGGTTGTTACTCGCATCATTACCGAAATACTCGGCGTCCTGCTGGAACACCTCCAGCGCCTGTTGTAAAGCGCCTTCAAGGTCAGAACCTTCCACACTAAGCGTGTCTGTGTTGACCGCGTCCATGATGGTGCGGAAGTAGCCGTGGTCGAGCGTTAGCGGGCACATCATGACCGCTTCGCCGGTAAACACCACCAGCCCAAATCGGTCCGCAGGGCATTTTTTCAGCAGGGATTCAATCTTCTGGCGGGCACGCTCCAATCTTGAAGGCGGCGGATTTTCCGCATTCATGCTCAGGGAAATGTCCAATACCACCAGGATGTCGCGGCTGGTACGGGTGACGGGCGCCCAGGCGTTGCCCCAATGGGGTTGCACCATCGCCAGCAACAGGAACAGCGTTCCCGCAAGAGTGAGCCAAACCAGCCAGCGGCGTGCGCGCACATCATAGGCGGGCAGCAGCCGTTGTGCAAGACCTGCTTCCACGAAACGGTCCAGCCTCCTTGTGTGGTACTGTTCCAGGCTGCGCAGGGCAAAAAACATCAGCGCCATGACCGCCACACCAAGGGCGACCCATAACGGGGTTTGTGCTATGGGGAAAGCAAAGTGCATCATGGGATCACCTCGAACCAGAGCCGCCGTGAGAATACCGAGGCCAACAGCGCAAGCATCCCCGCTATCATATAGGGCATGAACTCTTCCTGGGCTTCATAATAATCGCCCACGTCTATTTCCGTGACTTCCAACGCACCAATCTCGTCATAGGCCCGCATCAAAGATTCTGTGTCCGTGGCAAGATAAAATCTGCCACCGGTAATATCCGCCACTTCCGTCAAGGCTTTTTCGTCAATGGCTTCGGTGCGGACAGGGAAAAAGCCCCGGCGCACAGTAACCTCTTCCGTAGAGCCAGCGCCGATGGTATACACACGGATGCCGTATTCTTTTGCCAGTCGTGCCGCTGTTACCGGATCGAGTTCGCCGCGGTTGTTCACGCCGTCAGAGAGCAGCACCACCACTTTCGATTTTGCTTCAGACTTGCTCAGGCGACGCACAGCAAGGCCCAGTGCTGAACCGATGGCGGTGCCCTGTTTGCGTTCTGCGGCGATGCGCGTGTTGTCCAGTTCGCGCTCCAGAATATCGTAGTCCAGTGTCAGCGGGCACTGCGTCCAGGCAAGCCCGGAAAATACCACCAGTCCCACGCGGTCAAGGCCAAATCGGGTATCTCTGCTTTCGCGGCGGTTGTTGATAAACTTACGCGCCGCTTCACGCGCCACATGGAGCCGATCGTGGGGCTTGCCATCAATGAGAAAATCCTGCTGCTCCATGCTGCCGGACACGTCAAGGCACAGCATAATATCAATAACGCCTGCACGATCCTTGCGGATGTGGTAGCCGCGCAACGGCCCTGCCAGTGCTATCAGCAATAGGATTAACCCAAGCGCACGCAATGCGGCGGGGATGCGGCGCGTAATATTCAATCGGTTTCCGCGCAGCCGCGCCAGCAGTTCGCCCGTGGAAATCTGCACTGCGCCCGGCGCAAGGCCAAGCGCTTCCGCGGCAAACAGCGCCGCAACGATAATGCCCAGCCAGAGCATGACTGGATACGCCAGTCCGTCGTAATCAAATATGCTCAAGAACCTGCTCATGCCGCCTCCTCCAGATCGGCGTCTGCGGCATCGGTAGGCATGGTGTCCTTAATGAAGTGCCTCACCTGTTTGAAGTGGGTGGTCATGTCCTCCACTCCCGGCTGGAGTCGCGCAAACTTCACGCGGTCGCACTGGCGCAGGAATTCGGCCAGAAAAGACTGTTGTTCTTCGGTGTAAACGCCGGACTGTGTCGCCATATCCAGAAATTCCTGGGTGGTCTGTTCCGGGGCGCGGATATTGAATCGGTCTTCGATGTAATACCGCAGGATTGCGGACAGGTCAACATAATAGGCATCAATCTTCCCGCTACCCGGCAGGTTGCGCCGGTCCAGTTCGCGCAGGCGGTTCAATGCAACATCCCACGGAGGTAATACGATTTCAGGCACTTCTTTCCGGCGGGTCAGGTAACGATATGCCAGGAATGCGCTGATAAGGATCAGGATACCAGCCAAAAGCGCAATAATCCACAGGTTTAAGGAGAAGCGCTGCGGCGGCAATATCGCATCCGGCGAGGCAATGCCGGCGAAGGTTGCCGCCGCTTCGGCTTCGGAGGACGTCAGTTCGCGTGCATGGAACGCCGCACGCGGCACGGCAAGGGTTCCTTCTTCCTCGCCGTTCTTATAGATAACGGAAAGCGCAGGTATGACATACTTTCCGGGGAATACAGGATCAATAACATAGCGTTGAATAATGCGCGTTTTACTGTCTTCGAGGGGGATGGTCTCCACAGCAGCTCTGCGTACTTCCACCTGCTTGTCGTCGGTCGGAATATCAGGAAATTGACATTCCAGGAATCCATCGCCTTCGACGATTAGCGAATAGGTAAACGCATGGTGAAAGGGCGCTTCCGGGGGCGTAAGCGAAACGTCGAGTACCGGCGCCGCCTGTATGCCCGAAGCCACTGCCGCAATCAGGGCTATGGTGAACCATGCCCGTGTCATGCAATGGCCCTCCCGGAACGGCGGCGTTCCCGCATCTTGAAGAAGCGGTAAATTTCTTCCACATAGGATGTATCCGTGGAGGTGTGCATGGTGTCCACACGGTTGCGTCGCAGGATTTCGTCCCGCTTCTGCAACATGGCACGGGTTTCTTTTTCGTAGGCGTCGCGCACACGGGCATCGCCTGTGTTGACCAGGGTTTCCCGGCCCGTCTCCGCATCGCGCACGGCAACCAATCCCACGTTCGGCAGGGTATGTTCGCGCGGATCGGTAACGGTGACAGCGACCACATCGTGACGGCGGTTGGCGACGCGCAGCGCTGTTTCGTAGTTGTCCGCCATAAAATCAGATACCAGGAACACCACCGCCTTGCGCCGGATGACATTGTTCAGATAGTGCAGCGCCTTGGGGATGTCCGTACCCCTGCCTTTGGGTTCAAAATACAAAACCTCACGGATAACGCGCAATACGTGCTTGCTGCCTTTTTGGGGCGGCACATACAATTCGATATCGTCGGTGAATACAATTAGCCCCACCTTGTCGTTGTTTTTGATGGCGGAAAAGGCGAGCACGGCGCACAGTTCCGCAGCAAGTTCGTTCTTGAAACGGGATACACTGCCGAACCTGCCCGATCCGCTCATGTCCACCATCAGCATCACCGTCAGTTCGCGTTCTTCCGCCATGACCTTCACATGGGGTTCGCCCGTTCTGGCGGTAACGTTCCAGTCAATGCTGCGGATATCGTCGCCGGGCACATACTCGCGCACTTCGCGGAACTCCATACCCTGGCCCTTGAACACGCTTTCATACTGGCCGGACAGGATTTCGTTTACCATGCGCCGTGTGCGAATGTGTATCCGTCGTATCTGTTGCATGACCTCCTGGGGGATCATGATTCTTGACTCCTTATCTTTTGGCAAAAACAGGGACTGTCCCTGCTTTCACGGCCTTATTTACGAAACGGAGAAAAAATGGGGACTGTTCCCGTCGCGAATTTATATAGGTGCTGCAATAATCATATTGGTGCAATTTCTCATGGAGATATGCAGTTACTTCACAAGCCAAGCGACGGAACTGTCCCCAATTTTTTCGGGCGTGTGTGTCAAAGCCGCAAAAAAACGGGTACAGCCCTGGCGCTTCAATCGTTTCCAGTGCCCCCCAGCGTATCCATGCGCCGAGGGCAGTCCCCATTTTTTGCTTATTCTTTATGAGTATTACTACCTTATCCATATCTTTGTGTTCCGTTGTTTTTACGGTACCGGAACGGTATCCAGTATCTTGCGGATAATGTCTTCACTGGTCATATTTTCCGCTTCCGCTTCGTAAGTCACCTTGACGCGGTGGCGCAGGATATCCATCGCCACTTGTTTCACATCATTCGGAAACACGTTGCCTTCGCCCTGTAAAAACGCCATGGCGCGCGCCGCCTGCTGCAGGTAGATGGTGGCACGAGGCGAAGCGCCGTATTCGATGAGATGCTTCAGGGATAAGCCGAAGGTCTCCGGTTCACGGGTGGCATACACCAAATCCACAATGTAGTTCTTTGCCTTGTCGTCCACATAAATCTGGTTGACGATTTCGCGGGCTTCCAATATCTGATCGCGGGTGACCACCGGATTAACCTGCTGCTTATGCAGGATGTCCACCCGGTCCATGATCTCCCGCTCCTCGGCGCGGGTCGGATAGCCAATTTTCAGCTTCAGCATGAATCGGTCCACCTGCGCCTCGGGCAGCGGATAGGTGCCCTCCTGCTCAATGGGGTTCTGCGTTGCCAGCACCATGAACGGCTCTTCCAGCGGATAGGTGTGCTCGCCGATGGTGACCTGCCGCTCCTGCATGGCTTCCAGCAGAGCGCTTTGCACCTTTGCCGGGGCGCGGTTGATTTCGTCCGCAAGAATGATGTTCCCGAAGATGGGGCCCTTCTTGGTCACGAAGTCACCCGTCTTGGGCGTATACACCAGCGTACCAATCAGGTCGGCAGGCAGTAGGTCCGGTGTGAACTGCACCCGCCGGAACGCACAGTCCATGGCGTTTGCGAGCGTGGTGACGGCGGTGGTCTTTGCCAGGCCGGGTACGCCCTCTATCAGCACATGGCCGTTGGCGAGGATGCCGGTCAGCAGCCGGTCAATCATGTACTGCTGGCCCACAATCACGCGCGAGATTTCCCGGCGCAGTTGGTTCACCAGTTCCGCGTGTTGCTCCACATTGCGGCGGACGGATTCTACATTGACAGTCATAGATCAATTCTCCTTTGCGGCGCGCTGCTGTTCCTGCGCGACGATTCGTTCCACATCTCTGAAATCACCCTCCAGAACATCGTCAGAGGGACGCATGCCCCGGTACCCCGTATCGTCAATGGCGCGCTTGATTTTTTCGCGAAGCGCCGTATGCGGTTCCGGGGAGTGGGCGGCTATGCAGGTTAACGCGCTGTGTAGTGCGCGGTAGAAAGCGTAAAAATCTCCGTCCAGACGACTGCGACGTGCATCATGCAGCCGCTCCTGGGCCTGTTCCAGTGGCGACAGTTCGGTAGTGCCGGAAGGAGTCAGTTGTCTTGTGCGCAGTCTGTAGAAAACCACGCCGCCAAAAGCCACCAGCAGCAACGCAATAGCACCGAGCCAGAGTCCTCTGCGGGGGGCACGAAATACGGCCTGTAGCCCTTCGGTTTCAACGACCTGCGTGGGGGTGGCCTCCTCCAGTTTGGTAATGGCGGTGGTGGCGGGATCCAAGTCCTTCGCCAGGCGTATGGTGAGGCCCGGAACTGTATAAGCGCCCGCAGTGTCCGCACGATACCCCACCGTAAACCGGATTTCCCGGTCAGCGGCGTGCATGTCCATTACATTCGCCGTGCCCCATTCCAGTGCCGGCAGTTCCGGCGGCAACGCCACAAAGTCTTCTTCGCTGTCAGACCAGGACACCGTGTACACTACCGGAAACACATCGCCTGGCAGCGCGGCATACTTCTGGGCGGTCACGGTAACGACCACCTCCGCCGTTGCAAGCGGTGCGGCATATACCACAATGACTGCCAGCAGTGCTATGTAAACAGATAGTTTCATGTCCGTAATTAAGCACATATCATGCCAACAAGAGCATAAATATAAGATATACAATATGAAAGAGTTAAAGAAATTGGTTTTGCAATAACCACGCCTCAAATAAGGTTTTTCCGCCTCTGTTTCTTCTATTCACCAGAGAGTCACAAAGATAGCCATGTGGCGGGCTGCACCAGGTTTGACCATGAACAGGCATTACCGTGGGCACTGCCCTCAAAAAAAAGCAAGCACCAACGACGTCATTCCGGTTTTTTCGGGCAGCCGCACGTCCGCTACTATTTTTTGTACAAGACTGCGTACGCATATAACACTTTCATAATGGTATGATCCTGCCCGAAAAAGACCGGAATCTATAGTGTTGCAGGTGCGCCACGCCTTCGCTCATGGATTTTGGTCTTTTGTTTACTGATTCCCATCAGAAAATAAAAACCGGAATGACGGTTACGGTGATTTATAAAGGTTTACCCATGCTTTCGCGGTATGGTTGTCAACGGCAAAAAGTGGGCTCACGCCCTGTGGTGGTATATAATGGAACAGAGGAGATTCTGAAAATGACAAAAAAATTGCAGTGTGCGACGGTTACTGTTTTATTCGTGGTATTGTGCTCGTTTTGGGCGAGGGTTGCCATTGCGGAAACCTTTTCAATTCAACTGGACACAGCGGTGGAACACGACGACGGCAAGTTCCTGTGGTTTCATCCACGGGTGGCGACTGTACCAGACGCAGGTAAGGATGGTGCGCCGCTGGTGGTGATAATGCTCCAGAAGCATTTGCAGGTGTCGGACTTCTATTCCGGCATGTTCGCCATGTATACCGATGACATGGGCGCGACCTGGTCGGGGCCGGAGGAGATTCCCGAACTGGCATGGCGCGAAGGACCGGACGGCACTATCCTGTCGGTGTGTGATGTGACGCCGGGCTATCATCCGCCTACGGGCAAGGTGCTGGCCATTGGCGCGCAGCTGTATTACCGGCCTGATGGGCAACTGCTGGAAGGGATTGAACGTTCCGACCAGACGGCTTACAGTGTCTTCGACCCGCAGACGAAATCGTGGACCGGCTGGAATCTGCTGGAAATGCCGGACGAACCAAAGTTTGATTTTGCACGCAATGCCTGCGCCCAGTGGTTGGTGGAGCCGGACGGTTCTCTGTTGGTGCCCCTTTATTTTGGCAGGAACGCCAAGGAAGATTTTTCCGTAACTGTGGCACGGTGTTCTTTTGACGGCGCAACCCTGCGCTACGTGGAACAGGGCAACGAAATGACCGTGGCTGGCGGACGCGGCCTTTGCGAGCCTTCCCTGGCGCGGCACTATGGCCGGTATTTCCTGACGTTGCGCAACGACGCTGGCGGGTACGTCACCACCAGCGATGACGGTTTGCAGTTTGAACCTATCCGTCCCTGGCAGTTTGATGATGGCGAAGAACTGGGATCCTATAACACGCAGCAGCATTGGCTGGCGCATACGGATGGTCTGTACCTGGTTTACACCCGGCGCGGCTACAACAACGACCATGTCATGCGGCACCGCGCACCGCTGTTTATCGCGGAAGTGAACCGGGAGACACTGCAGGTAATCCGTGCCACGGAACGGGTGCTGATTCCTGAGCGAGGCGCCACCATGGGCAATTTCGGTGCGGCAGCCGTTACGCAGGAGGAATCCTGGGTTACAGTGGGCGAAGGCATCTGGAACGACACCATGCGTACACGGGGCGCAACAGGTGCGTTGTACGTGGCTCGCGTAAAATGGGCAACGCCCAACGATACGGTATTGCATCCCGCGCCGATGTGCCGCCCCTCCATGACAACCGTGGACATGAATGTTGACGAGAGGGTAACTGTGATGCTGCAGGATGGTTCAACAGCGGAAGTAACCGTAATCGGTCTTGCAGAGCATCGCGACCCCATTCGCGAAGTGGTGCGCCGCGCCGAAGTGCAGGTGCAGGTGAATGGCGTACCGTCGACGCTGGTTTCCGGATTGTACAATCTACCGCAATCTATCGGCAGTATGCTGGTGGATTGTCCTGTAACGCAGGGCTATAACCTGAACAGCAGCGAAGATCGCTGGTCACTGGAGAAAGGTGTGCGATTGCGCTTGTGGCCGGGCAGTGGCCCTATTATGGAACCGGATACCTTTGTATATCCTATCCGGCAACGCTGGTTTGCGTCCCAGTCCTGGTTCGACAATGAACCTGTGGACGGCGGCAGCACAGTCTCCAAAACGGTGTACTACCACTCCGGGATCGACCTGGGCGGTGTGGAAGGACGCACCGAAGCCCTGGCGGCGGTAGATGCGCTGGTGGTGTCCGCCCGCGACAAAACCCTGCCCGGATTCCTGGCCGACACGCCCGTGCAACCGCGCTATGACGTGGTCTACCTGTACGATGCGCGGGGCTGGTTCTACCGCTACAGCCACATGGCAAAGATTGATGATGCCATCCAACCCGGCACCCGCGTGGCTAAGGGAACCCGTATCGGGTGGGTAGGCAAGGAAGGCGCAAGCGGCGGCTGGACCCATCTCCATTTTGAAATCAAGTGCCGCCAACCCAGCGGCGGCTGGGGTACCCTGGCCGCAAACGCGCTGTTGCGGGAAGCCTATATGCGCGAATACCAGCCGGAGATTCTCGCCTGCGCCCGTAACCGGCATCTGTTGATGGCAGGCGACACTGTCACACTGGACGCCTCCCTGTCCTGGAGCCGCGACCCGATTGCCGCTTACGACTGGCAGTTTACAGACGGTACGACCGCTTCTGGTGTGCAGGTGAAGCGCACCTATACCCAGCCCGGTGATTACAGCGAGATTGTCAAAATCTCCGATACGGCCGGGCGTGTGGATTACGACTTCGCGATGGTGCAGGTGCTTGATCCCAAAACGCCTGATAAATATATGCCGGGGATCCATATCGCCCACGAACCAAGCCTTGGCATCAAGCCTGGTGATACAATTACCTTTACCGTTCGCGCTTTCGGATTCGGTAGCGGCGAAGAAATATGGGATTTCGGCGACGGCAGCCCGGAGCTTCGCACACAATCCGGCAAAAACACGGACCCACACGCGCCCGACGGCTACACCTTCATCGAACACGCTTACAAGGAGCCGGGGCAATATCTCGTTCACGTGTACCGCGAGACTACGGACGGTAAAATCGGCCATTCCCATCTGCATGTGGTGGTGGAAAGACAAGTCGCAACGCCCACTTCGTGAGTTTGGACATAATTCCTGAAGAAAACATGCTGTGGTGTTGAAATTTGCGTGATGAATGTTTTTTATGGCATAGTTATGGATAAATTGGTCTACATATCTTGTATAAAAGCGACAGGACTCCACCATGCAATTGTTCTCCAAAAGCGCCGAGTATACGCTGCGCGCACTGACGAAGGTAGCTGAAACAGGGTTTGAACAGCCTTTTAATGCCGCCGCTGTGTGCAGTGAAATTAACATTCCACTACCTTTCGCCCGAAAGGGATTTCAACATCTGGTGCGTGCGGAAATACTCCGTGCCACACGGGGCCCCGGCGGCGGCTATTGCCTGAAACGCCCGGCGGAGTCCATCACCCTGTACGATATTATTGTCGCCATGGACGGTGCGGAAGCCTTTAATACCTGTCCGCTGGGGGTGGAGACTGCCTGCCCGCCGGGTACAGCAAGTAGTGCCGCCTGCGCCACCTGCAAGGCCGTGCATCCGGCCTGCGGCATTGAATCGGTCTGTCCCATCCATGAAACCTGGCAAATCATGCGAAGGTTGGTTATAGACAAGTTTAAGCACTGCACCCTACGCGATATTCAGCACAAGTGGCAGGGGCAAAAAAGCAATAAAACCGCGACGAAGCGCCGCACACCGTAAAAGGAATCTTAGCCATGACAACACGATTCACGGAACCGGTCATTAACTCTACAGAAGAACTGCTATTCGGCAACGCGCCAAACCCGGTGCGTCTTACTGCTGAGATTGAAGCGGGAGCAGGATACACCCTGCCCGAATTGAACTATACGCTGCCCCACGGTGCTGAAGTCGCCGCAGACACCATGGACAAGGTGGTGCAGGCCTATCGCGACATGGCCGATTCTGCTTTGAAGCGGGCACTAGAACTAGGCATCGAGCGCCTCGTCATTGAAATCGAACTGGTATTCGAGATGACCCTTCACCCTGAATGGGGCGAACGGGTGATCCGTGCCACCAAAGAAACCATTGATAGTTATGCAGAGCAAGGCATTCATGCTGCACTGCGGACCACGGTAGCCGACATTCGCGACCGTTCCCGTCCGCCGCGCAACCGGACCGGCGCTGAGGTGCCCAATGTGCTGGAAACCTTCGAACGCTGTGCACCCTATTCCGATATTCTCTCCATCGAAAGCACCGGCGGTAAGGAACTGTCTGACGAGGCATTGCTGATGTGCGATATGGGCGGCGTCATCTATGCCTTGGGCGGCCTTGCCTCGAATGACATGGAATTCCTGTGGCAGAAAGTCGTCGGTATTTCGCGAGAATATGGCAAGGTTCCCGGTGGTGATGCGGCATGCGGGTTTGCGAACACGGCGATGCAGCTGGCGCGGCAAAAAATGATCCCGAAGGTATTTGCTGCCGTAGTGCGTGCTGTTGGTGCAGCCCGTTCGCTGGTCGCCATTGAATGCGGTGCCACAGGTCCCGACAAGGATTGCGCCTATGAAGGCCCCATCCTGAAAGCCATTACGGGCATTCCCATTGCCATGGAAGGCAAATCCGCTGCCTGCGCCCATTCGAGCCATATCGGCAACGTCGCCATGTGCGCCTGCGACCTGTGGAGCAACGAGTCGGTTCCCTACGCCCAGTTGTTCGGCGGATACACGCCTGCTGTGTCCCTGGAAGAACTCTGGTACGACTGCAAGCTGATGAACCGTGCCATCAATGACGGCAACGCCCTGATGTTGCGCAACATGCTCTCCGATTCAGACACCTTCAGCAGTGCCGAAGCGCTGGTGCTGTCCCCCGATTCATGCCTGCGCATTGCCCGCGCCATCACCTCATCCACAGACACCGTACAACGCGCCTGGAATGCGGCCAACGAAGCACTGAATATCATTGAAGAGGCCACGCAGGCGGGACAGTTAACCCTGGATGCAAGGGAACAGCCCTTCCTGCCGTCTATTCGTCGCAGTCTTGATGATTTCCAAATGATTGACGACAAGGTGGGCTACTATAGCAGCCTTTATCCGGATCGGTTCCTGCCAGAAGAGTATGGGTTATGAAGATAAAGATTTAATCGCCTTGCATAATTTGTTGACTCGACAAGTTTACTTGGCTACCATTGATAAGACTAGCAAAGCAGTGTGATACGCTATTATCCTTCCGTTTATAATGGGGGCCTTTGTTGTAAGCAAACGAGATAGGCAATCGCAAAGAGATATCCATTATGACCTCGAAAGAACGTGTTCAAAAAGCATTACGCCGGGAACCGGTGGACCGGGTGCCTGTGTTTATGTGGTTTCAGCCGTCCACGGCGCAGCGGCTGGCGCATGGGCTGGGTATTCCGGCGGTGCGGCTGGCGGAAGCACTGGGCGACGATGTGCGCCAGACGTGGGTGAGCAACAATTACGCCATGGAAGGGATTGTTCACGAGCAGGAAGGGGACTCGCACACGGATGATTGGGGCATCACCTGGCGGAAGGAAGGGGAATTCAACCAGATCGTAAACTCGCCGCTGGCAACGGCGGACCGTGCGGCATGCCTTGCGTATGAGCAGCCGTGGCAGCAGGTGGACGCTCTGCTTGCACTGATGGCGCCCGTTGTTGCGCAAAGCGAGCGGTATTATGTCGGCTGTGACGTGTCACCCTGCGTGTTTGAAATGTATGCGCGCATCCGCGGGCTGGAAGCGGCGGCGCTGGACCTGGCGATGGATACGGATTTGGCGGTTACCATGATGTCGCGCTGTGCCGACTTCGCCGTGGCGTTGTCGGCAAAGGCGTGTGCGCAGTTTTCGTTGGACTGGCTCTGGCTGGGCGACGACGTGGCGGGCCAGCAGGCGTTGCTGATGAGTCCGGAAATGTGGCGTGACCTGATCAAGCCCGAGTTGAAACGGATCGCCGATGTGGGCAAGGCGCACGGGTTGCCGGTCGCCTATCACTGCTGCGGTGCATTGAAACCCATCATCCCCGATCTTATCGAAATCGGCGTTGACGTGCTTAATCCTGTCCAGTGTAACTGCCCCGGCATGAACCCTGTTGACCTCAAGAAAGAATTCGGGGACCAGATTTCCTTTATGGGCGGTGTGGATACCCAGGGGTTATTACCCAATGGAACCGCCGATCAGGTATACCGGGAAACAGTAGCGTTAATTGAAGGGATGACCAACGACGGCGGCGGGTACATTCTCGCCGCATCCCATGCGGTGCCGCCGGAAACACCGGACGACAATATCTTTGCCATGTACGCTGCTGCGAGCATCACCCGTGAGGAAATAGAAGACCGGGCTGGAGATAT
>CAZBNU010000014.1:26255-31563 GCA_964493075.1 uncultured Nitrospirales bacterium
CGGTGGGGGCGACGGTAGGCATTGCCGTGTATTGACCGGCCACGTCTTTCGCGTATCTCGTCCATGTTGAAAGTTGCCATGTGTATGCCCTCTTCCTCGTCGGCAAGCACCAGACACTTGCCACTGGCATTAAAGGCTACGGAATGACCGTTATTGACTGGCTTCGGATAATTGGTCATGGCGACGCCAACCACGTTCTCCCAGGCGCGAATCTTGAACTGGTCCAGACGCAATTCCTCCAGACCGCAGGCGTTGGGCGTGAGGATGAGTTCCGCGCCCTTGATCATCAGTATGCGGGCACTCTCAGGATTTTCCCGGTCGAAACAGATCATGGAACCCACCTGCACCGGCCCAATACGCGTCTCCAGGGTACCCACAAAAAACTCGTCGCCAGGTGTCATGGACGCTTCCATAGACTTGAAGTCGGAAGTATGCACTTTCGCATAGGTGTACACTTCGTTGCCGTGTCGGTCAAAGAGAGTGACGGAATTTCTAGGTAGGGGATCATACGCTTCCAAATAGGCCAGGCCAATGGCCATGTCCAGTTCTTTGGCCAAAGCAGAAAAACGCTGAATTTCGTCGCTGCCCTTTGCCAGGGCATCCTTGTAGAATTCTTCTCTTGCCCCCGGTTTATCCGCATCAAACCGGGTATAGCCAATGCTCCACATTTCCGGCATAAGGGCGATGTCCGCGCCCTGCGAGGCCGCTTCCCGACAAAAGGCTTCCGCCTTGTCCAGGTTAGAAGCCACATTGTTGCCATCTGGTTGCATTTGCAGCAGCGCAACATTCAGGTCGGTGGCGGCGAGCAAACCACAGAAAACACCCATAACTGATATACCAAGCATTACTCTTTCCTTTTTAGTTCCACAGATATTGCCAGTTGAATAGACCTACCATTCTACAGAAACTTGCCGATATAGACAAATCGTATTTACCTGGTATTATCAGCAAGGCTGGGCTGACCAAAAAATCGACACAAACGCCATGAGACGCGTTGTTTTCAATAAATTGAACCGCCCCCCCCTTTTTCTCTACAGTTTCATCCAGTGTCTGGCAGAATTAACCTTGATTTAACGAACAACTGGAGAAGGAGTAGTGTCATGGCTGAAATAGATGGTTTATTGCGAATGATGGTTCAAAAAGGGGCGTCCGATCTACATTTCTGCACAGGGTGCCGTCCCATATTGCGTCTGGATGGTCAGGTTGTCGCCCTGAACCAGGACATCATCTCGCCCCAAATGGCAAGAACCATGCTTTATGAACTTATGCCGAAACGTAATGAAGAAGAATTCAATGTGACCCATGACACGGACTTTGCCTATGAAATTCCGGATGTTGGTCGCTACCGCGTCAACGTGTACATGGATCGGCTTGGCGTGTGCGGCGTGTTCCGCGTTATCCCCTCGAAAATACTGACCCTCGACGACCTGAAACTTCCAGAGTCCATCAAAAAATTGTGCGGACTTCGCAAAGGACTGGTGCTTGTGACCGGGCCCACAGGCAGCGGTAAATCCACGACCCTTGCCGCCATGATTGACTACATCAACTCCTCGCGCAGTGAACACATTATTACCATTGAAGACCCGCTGGAATTCGTGCATACCAGCAAACGGTGTCTGGTGAACCAGCGCGAGGTATATAGTCATACAGCGAGTTTCTCCTCGGCGCTGCGTGCGGCATTGCGTGAAGACCCCGATATTGTACTGGTGGGCGAAATGCGCGATCTGGAGACCACCCACATCGCCATTGAAACCGCAGAAACGGGCCATCTGGTGTTTGGGACTTTGCACACCACCACGGCAATTTCCACAGTTGACCGTCTCATAGACCAGTTCCCCTCAAGTCAGCAGCAGCAGATACGCACCATGCTTGCCACTTCACTGAAAGGAATCATTGCCCAGAACCTGTTGCGGAAAAAAGGGGGCGGACGCATTGCCGCACTGGAGATACTCATCGTCAATTCTGCCGTATCCTCACTCATCCGCGAGAGCAAACTGCAACAAATTATGAGCATCATGCAGACTGGCAAGAAAGAGGGTATGGCCATCCTGAATCAGGAACTGGCTATCCTGGTGCAAAACAAAACCGTAACAGTTGAAGATGCCTACTGGGCTTCTGTGGATAAGGGCGATTTTGTCAAACGCCTCGCTACCGTCGGTGTAAACTTCGTACCACCTGAGGATTAAATTGGGACCTTATCGGTTCGGAACTACGATAAAAAACACGAAATTGAGGTTACGCTAATACGACCACCACCGTCATTCCGGTTTTTATTTTCTGATGAGAATCAGAAAATAAAAGACCGGAATCCAAGAGTAACAACAAGACCTTCGCGTTGTGGTCAACAGTTACATCGATCTGCAAGGGCGAATGATGATTCACCCGTACCCATAGTACCGATCTTGTATCCACTGTAAAATCGTACAGATCACGGAACTTTAATTGAACTCTGCACGCCTTTTTCTCTACAGTCATCACATGTAAACTGTTCTGTAATCAGTACTGTCAGTGATGACAACAACAAAAGGAGAAATGGCACTATGGCGGAAATTGATGCGTTATTGAAATTTATGGTGGAAAAAGGGGCTTCTGATTTGCATTTCTGTACCGATTGCAAACCGATATTTCGCATAGACGGCGAAATTGTTCAACTGCAGCAGGATGTTATCACCCCCCAGTTTGCTCGAACCGTGCTTTATGAAATCATGCCCAAGCGAAATGAGGACGAATACAATCGTACCCACGATACCGACTTTTCTTATGAGATTTCGGGATATGGACGCTACAGGGTCAATGTTTATAACGACCGCAAGGGCATGTGCGGCGTGTTCCGGGTGATACCCTCGAAAATGCTGACCATTGAAGACCTGAAATTGCCGGAATCCATTAAGAAGTTCTGTGGGCTTCGAAAGGGACTGGTACTGGTTACAGGGCCTACGGGCAGTGGCAAGTCCACAACCCTCTCCGCCATGATCAACCATATCAACGAAATCCGCAGCGACCATATTCTTACCATTGAAGACCCGCTGGAATTTGTGCATGACAGCAAGCGGTGTCTGGTGAACCAGCGCGAGGTGCACACCCACACGGAGAGTTTTTCCACGGCGCTCCGTGCCGCATTGCGTGAAGATCCGGATATTGTATTGGTAGGTGAAATGCGCGATCTGGAGACTACCCACATCGCCATTGAAACGGCGGAAACAGGCCATCTCGTGTTCGGCACGTTACATACCACCACCGCCATATCCACCATTGATCGGCTCATAGACCAATTCCCCTCAAGCCAGCAGCAGCAGATTCGCACCATGCTCGCAGGCTCATTAAAAGGCGTGGTCGCTCAGAACCTGCTCAAAAAACGGGGCGGCGGACGTGTTGCCGCGCTGG
The DNA here is from genome assembly GCA_964493075.1 of uncultured Nitrospirales bacterium. Taxonomy (GTDB): domain Bacteria; phylum Hydrogenedentota; class Hydrogenedentia; order Hydrogenedentales; family CAITNO01; genus SLFT01. Next base: position 29,640 of record CAZBNU010000014.1, read on the forward strand.
AAATACTCGTGGTCAACCAGGCAGTATCCTCCCTTATCCGTGAATCCAAACTGCAGCAGATCATGAGTATCATGCAGACCGGGAAACGGGAGGGCATGACCGTGCTCAACCAGGAACTTGCCACTCTTGTGCAGACACAAACCGTGGAAGCCGAAGCGGCGTACTGGGCAGCAGTGGACAAGCCGGACCTCGTCAAGCGCTTTGCCAATTTCGGACTGAACTTTATGCCACCGGAAGGGTAAGGACGGCGTTATTTACATAGTCAAAGAGGGACAGGTATAATTGCGGTTCCTTGCTATAGCATAGTGTCGCAATACAAAAAGGAAGTACATGGATACGCCTGTCCCCAAAGAACTATCACAAGATGCAGAAACCGCATCGCAACAGAAGGCCGATCGTGAAAGGCTACGCCAGGCAGAAGAAATTGCGCTGCGCAACGAATTGCAAGCAGTGGTCAAGCAGCGCCAACGCGAGTTCTTGGCAGCCACCAAAGAGTTGAAGGATCTGCAGCGGCAATGCGAAAAGGAAAAACCGGAACCTGGCAGCATGCTGAAAAGCTTCTTCGGCAAGAAGCCCGACACCCGGCGCTATGATTTTCTCTGTACCGCACTGGCGCAAGCGGAGGAACGCTATAAGGAAACGGAAGAGGCTTATAACAAGGCGCGGGCAGCACGCCCCAAAATTACCGGTGAAACGAACATTGTAATGCTACCCAAGGGGGTTGCTCTCGAAATGGTATGGGTGCCGCCCGGTGACTTTTTGATGGGCAGTCCGGACAGCGAAAAGGGGCGCGCTGCTTCTGAAGGCCCGCAGCACCAGGTAAGCCTGACCCGTGGTTTCTGGATGGGTAAATATCCAGTGACCTGTGAGCAGTGGGCTGTTGTTATGGATGGCAACGTCAGCGGCAATGACGCCAAAGACAAGTTGCCGGTGGAACAGGTGTCCTGGGAGGATTGCCAGGAATTCATACGCCGGTTGAATGGACAGGGAGAAGGCATTTACCGTCTGCCCACCGAAGCGGAATGGGAATATGCGTGCCGTGCCGGCACCACAACCGCCCGTTTCTTTGGTGAGGATGCCGAACAATTAGACGCGTATGCCTGGTATGACGGCAACAGCGAAGGGAAGACCCATCCTGTCGGCGGCAAACAACCCAATGCCTGGGGGGTATACGACCTGTACGGGAATGTGTGGGAATGGTGCCGGGACTGGAGCGGCGACTATACCGCAGACGATGCAACCGATCCGACCGGTCCCGCAACAGGACAATGCCGGGTACTGCGAGGAGGCAACTGGTACAGCAAGGAAGATAACTGCCGGTCCGCCACCCGCAGCAACAACACCCCCGGCTCCCGCATCTTCGGCGGCGGCTTCCGCATCACCTGGACACCATAGAGGCACCAAACTGATTACTTTTCTTTATTCTTCGAATAAAATGAACAACGCCATTGGGTCTTATTTCACCAAGCGCACGTTGTCCGTCGCTTTTGTAATTCCCTTGAGAAATCGGATAACTTTTTCAGGGTATTCACGTTTTACTGTGTGTTTTTCAGAATTTGGTCTTGGTGAGGTATTAGCTTTATGTGCAGCATCCCCAAGCATTGCAACAAAATTATCCAATACTTTTTTTGCTTCCGATGGTTTGCAGTTAGATAGACAGTTTCTTTTTTATTCTATATCGAACATACAAACACAATCTGTATAAGTCATACTTTCATCACTGTGAGATATTTTATAGCAACAAAGCCCGATAGCCCGCCTGTTGAAAATGATGGTCCGCTGTCAATGCATCAATTAACTTCCACTGATCCATTACGGAAAAGGAAATGCAATCCGTCAAAGACCAACCTTTATCTGGACGATTCAAATAAAGGTCAAGTCCATCTTCATACAAAGACCGTTCGGGTGGCACTATTGTAACAGC
>CAZBNU010000014.1:31573-37099 GCA_964493075.1 uncultured Nitrospirales bacterium
TGAAACAATGCGGCAAAAGCACATCTACGATTCGTATCCGCAAGAGCATCCGCAATTTCTGTGATAACCCATGCCGTTGTCAAAACAGGAACCTGCAGATTTCGCGCAACACTTACAGATTTATCGTGAAAGGCATCGCCTGTGTTTACCAGCGCAAGGTAATAGAAAGTATCTGCAAATACAGGTTTCACTGTCGGGGACGTCCATGTGCATAATGGTCATGGTTTTCAGCAAAGTCTTCTGGCAATCCCTCAGCAATCCCGATAAACGATTGCCAACGATCGTAAAGCGTATCAAATTCCTTTTCATCAGGCAAAGTAGGCTCTTTAACGGATACTAATTCGACTACTACCGTTGTACCATTTGGATACAAAGGAGCTCTCTCCAAAACGATAGCACCGTTTTCTATGTGTCCCTGATAGGTCACTTCTGTTCCTTTCTCATTTAAGAGACTTCACTGAATTCAGTATATCACAGATAACAATGTTGGTGATCTACACCAACTTCCACGGCTCACGGTATTCGCGCTTGATGATGGCGTCCGCTTCGGGGGCGTTGGTACAGCGCAGGTTTTCGTGGTCCCATTCAATTTTCTTGCCCAGACGGTAGGCCACGTTGCCGAGGTGGTTGGCTTCGGTGAGCAGTCCGGAATAGGCGAAGGCACAGGTGGTGGGGTCGCCGGTCTTGCAGGCGTGAATCCATTCTGCATGATGTCCGAGCGAATCGGGGATGAACGGTTCGGGCGCTTCGAAATCCTTGAACTGGTCTTCGGGCAGCAGCACATACTTGCCGTAATTGGACAGGAGCATGCCCTTGTCGCCAACGAACAGGATGCCGTCGTCCCAGGTTGGGATGCCTTTTTCCTTCCAAATCTGCGGTTTTTCGTAGCCCTGATACCAGGTCAGTGTCAGCGGGCCGCGGTCGCCCCGTGCGCCGTAGGTGTAGGTGGCCTGCATGGAGGCCGGGGCGAGTTCCGGATGGGGCGGGGGGCCGGAGGCTTCAATGGTCAACGGATAGTCGAGGTTGAGCGCCCAGAAGGGCAGGTCAATAAAGTGGCTGCCCAAGTCGGACATGGTGCCGCTGCCGAAATCCCACCAGCGGTACCACTTGGGGCCGGGGAAATAGATTTCGTTGAAGGGGCGCATGGGGGCGGGCCCGATCCACAAATCCCAGTCCAGTCCTTCCGGTACGGGATGTTCTTCTGCGGGGCGGTCCTGGACGACGACAATGTCCTTTGCCTTTTTTGCGTCTTCCTCGCTTTGCCAGCCCCAGGCGCGGGATACCCACACATGGACATCGCTGACCTTGCCAATGGCGCCGGTCTGGATCAGTTCCACCACGCGACGGTAATTTTTGTCCGCATGGATTTGCGTGCCCATCTGGGTAGCCACACCCGCTTTGATAGCAGCTTCGCGGATTACACGGGATTCCCAGATGCCGTGGGTTAAGGGTTTTTCGCAATAGACATGCTTGCCGAGTTGCAACGCGGGCAGGGTCGCAAAAGCGTGAGTATGTTCACAAGTGCTCACCACCACGGCATCAAACTCACCGGCACGATCATATACCTTGCGGAAATCTTTTTCGGTACGCGCCTTGGGGAAATGCTTGGCGATATTAGTGAGATTTTTTTCGTTAACATCACACATAACCGTGATATTCTCGCTCTGCACACCGCCCAGATTGCCCGAACCGCGTCCGCCCACGCCGATCATGGCGATGTTGAGTTTTTCGTTCAGGTTTTGTCCGCGGACAATCGCCGGAAACCCAAATGCCGCCGTTCCCGCCGCCGCCACAGATGCCCCCAGAAATGTCCGTCGTGTAATTGTGTTGTTGTTCGCATTGCCTTTACGCATGATCCGTTCCTTTCGTGTATATCGAGTTTCGTCATTTTTTGTAATCAGCCACTGTGTAACAGCATAGCAAAGGGATTAACTAAAATCAAAGATATGCTCGAATTTTATTTATGATTTCACATTGATAAAATGGATGAAGGGGATAAGATAAACCATCCTGTTCATCCCCTTCATCAATGTGAATTGAGAAATACCTTCTCTACCGCGCTGCGTACCAAAAGACCACACTGCGGTATTCCGCAATATGGCGGTTGGCTTCGCCGTGCTCGATGACGAAGTCCATGGCGTTATCAAAGGGTACAGGGTCGCTAAAATGCCAGCGGAACGCTGCTGCACGCATGGCGTTGTCTGTGGTGCCGTAGATGGGGAACCCGTGGGACGGCAACGCTTCGGGTCCGTTTAATCTGCCTTCCAGCGCGTACCAGCCACAATTGTAGTAGTCTTCCGAACCTGTGCCGTGAATGCGCAGTTCGCCGTCAATGGTCCAACGATCGTCGCCTTCCAACCAGAAGGGCAGACCGTGGGGGCCTTCCGTGACCATGTATGTGCCGATGACATGCCCGGAACCTTTGGTTTGTAATAGCGGATGATACACATCAGGAACCGTGGGCAGGCTCTCGTTGTACTGGACTTTAAGCACGCCAAAGTCATCAACAGGCACCCGTAACGCTTCTAGATAAACCCGCATCACGCCTTCCAGGGGCAGTATGGAATGCAGACGAATGGTGCATTCACCTTCATAGGCAAAGGGTATGCGGTTGTAATAAATATTGTCCCGGCATCCAAACAAAAGCGAAGTAAAAGGCGCCGCCTGAAAGGCACACCCAAAGTAGAAGTCCAGGGGCAGGCGAATGGTTTCCGCCTTCGGATCGCTGAAAGAGATTTCTATCTGGGTGCGTTCAACCTGTTCGGGCGACAAATCGGTCAGCGTTATCCCGGTAACCTTGCTGGAAGTCTCTGTTGGCAAGGTATACGAAAACACCTGGTAGTCTTTTCCCCCAGGTTTATGTACCACGGGAATCTCGATACCGTTTTTGCTTTGCAGTTCTCCCAGCGGAGCGCTCCATAGAACCACGGCATACTCCAGCATAGTCTTTTCCGCATCTGTCAATTCCATGCTAAATGTTTTCACCCCGTCCGCGCTTGGAAAGGTGGCGTAGTTGAGTTGATAGAAGCGCACGCCTAATCCGTCCACCACCACCTTGCAGGATTTGGTGTAGGGAATGGGCATATAGCAGTAGAAACCGCCGATGCCCTGCCCGCAAATAGGCTTGGGGAAACGCGCCAGTGAATTGTCAAAAAGACTTTCAATGGGCACATCCAGCGCGGGTGTTTCTTCGCCGTCGAGGTAGATGCGGATATGTTCGCCCTTGCGGTCGAGCAGGCCGGGTTCTTCACCAGAAGAATGGGTCATCCACAGACGATAGATGCAGCCGGGGCCGTCCATCTCGGCGATGACGCTGTTGCCATCCTCTTCGCAGAGTTTGGAGTAGGCCCCGGAGAAACCGTCGTTGTTGCCGCCGGTGCGGTCGTAACTTGAGAAAGAGGCCATCTTCACACCGGGACGGAGCCGCATCAAGTCCCAATCATCGTAGAGTTCTCGTATGCTCCCCGTGGGCTGCCAGGCAAATGCGCCAGCAGAGGCGAGTATCGTCACTGTCAGTATCATGAATGTGGACTGTTTTTGCATGACAGGTCTCCTGTGTCGTTGGTTGTGTCTATCATAGCATAAGTTTTGGGGAGCACGGACTGACACGGATAGACACGGACACACACGGACAGCCGTCTGTATTCGTCCTGCGGGAATAGCCCCTATCCATAAGGGTGTTTAGTCAATGGAAAGGGTTTAGTTTATAATACATCAAAACTGAACTACGGAGTATCAAAATGTCAGAACGAAGTATATACCTTGATCATAATGCTACGACGCCGCTGCACCCTAAAGTGGTGAAGGCGCTTACGGAGGCGATGGCGGTTTTTGGCAATCCGTCGAGTATGCACGGCTACGGACGTGCCGCCCGGGAACTTGTTGAGGCAGCGCGTGCGCAGGTGGCGTCCCTTATCGGCGCATTGCCCGAAGAGATTATCTTTGTGGGCAGCGGTTCGGAAGGCAACAATACGGTGCTTTCCATCATGGGCTGTCAGTCCACCAACTGTTCCTGCGACCGGGAACACAAAGCGCACATCATCACCACGGCCATAGAGCATCCCTGCATTCTGGAAACGTCGCACTGCATGGAAGGGCGTGGGGCACGCGTCACCTACCTGGGCGTGGACCGATACGGGAAGATTTCGCTGGACGAACTGCGAGACAGCATCACGAACCAGACGGGCATTATTTCCGTCATGATGGCGAACAACGAAATCGGCACCATTCAGGATATTCGTGGAGCAGTAGAGATTGCGCATGAAAAGGGTGTCTATTTCCATACGGACGCCGTGCAGGCGTTCGGCAAGATTCCCATTGACGTGCATGATCTGGGCGTGGATTTCCTCACCATGTCAGCACACAAGATCTACGGACCAAAGGGCATCGGCGCGTTGTACGTGAAACGGGGCGTTCCCTTCTGTCCGCTGATTCATGGCGGCCATCAGGAACGGGGCCGCCGCGCAGGCACGGAAAACACGCTGGGCATCGTTGGCTTGGGCAAGGCTGTTGAAATGCGTGGCTTGGAGATGGACGATGAAGCGAAGCGCATCGCGGCGCTGCGGAACGCCCTGAAACAGGGCATAGAGGAGCGCATCCCTGATGTCGCGTTTAACGGCCATCCCACTGATACGATGATGAACACCCTGAACGTGTCCTTTGCGGGCGCGGAAGGGGAAAGCATCTTGCTGTATCTTGACCTTGAAGGGATTGCTGTTTCCACCGGTTCGGCCTGTGCCTCCGGTTCGCTGGACCCGTCTCATGTGTTGATGGCGACCAAGGTGCCGGTGGAACAGGCGCATGGTTCCATACGGATGAGTTTGGGACGTGAGAATACGATGGAAGATGTTGACTATGTTCTGGACAAACTTCCCGCAATCATCAGTAGGATTCGGGACATGTCCACAGCCTACAAAAGGAAGTAACTTATGAGCGCACACCAGTCATGGGCCTATACGGATATTGTAAAAGACCATTTCATGAACCCACGCAATGTGTTGAAAGACGAGGATTACCAGGAAGACGGACGCGGCATGGTCGGCAACGTGCAATGCGGCGACGAAATGCTGGTGGTCATCAAGGTGGACAAAGACACCAATACCATCACGGACTGTAAGTGGAAGACCTACGGCTGTGCGAGCGCCATTGCCAGCACCTCGGCCATGTCCGAGATCGTTACCGGCATGCCCCTTGATGAGGCGTTCAAAGTCGGACCCAAGCAGATTACCAAAGCGTTGGGACAATTGCCCGACCATAAAATCCATTGTTCCGTGCTGGGCGACAAGGCGTTGCGCGCCGCCATCAACGATTACTATGAACGCTCCGGCCAGCAGGATAAAGTTATCAAGGAAGAATCGCGCATTATCTGCAAGTGCATGAATGTTACGGATCACGAGATCGAAGACGCCGTGCTTGAAGGCGCACGCACTTTCCTGGAACTTCAGGAACAGACCAAGATGAGCACTGTCTGTGGCAAATGCAAGGATGAAGCGGAAACCCTGCTGAAGGTGTATATGAAGAAACACT
>CAZBNU010000015.1:0-1514 GCA_964493075.1 uncultured Nitrospirales bacterium
TCTTCCGTCGCCTGGGTGATCGCGACGCCGGTGTTGGTGCCGGGCAGCTCGATGAGTTTGCTCGTATCGCCGTCCGGCTCCTTGTAGCGGAGTTTCACCGTCATCCATTCGGGGTTCACCGGGCCGCCCGCCACTTCTTCCGGTTCAGGCTTGTTCTGGTAGCGCAGCGGATCCACACCGGGATCAACATTCGCGCCACGGGGCACAAGTTGATACAGCGCTGTCACCTGATGGCCCGCGCCGATCTCGCCGGCGTCTTTCGAGTCGTCATTGAAATCACGGTCTTCCAGTGCGCGGTTTTCATAGCCGATGAGCCGGTAGGACTGTATATGCTGCGGATTGAACTCGACCTGAATCTTCACGTCCTTGGCGATGGTGATCAGGGTGCCGTTGATCTGGTCTACCAGAACCCGGCGCGCTTCGGCAGGACCATCAATATAGGCATAGTTGCCGTTGCCCTTGTCCGCGATCTGTTCCAGCGTACCGTCCTTGATGTTGCCGTAACCAAAGCCCATCACGGTGAGGAAGACCTTGCTCTTCGCTTCGGTGGTGATGAGGTTCATCAGCGCGTCATGGCCAGTAGTGCCCACATTGAAGTCGCCGTCCGTGGCAAGAAGCACACGGTTGATCCCACCGGAGATGAAGTTTTCACGGGCAATGCGATACGCCTGCTGGATACCCGCGCTGCCGTGGGTGCCACCGCCTGCGCGGAGACTGTCAATGGCCCTGCGTATAACATCTTTTTCCGTGCAGGGCGTGGAATTTAGCGCTACTGAAGCGCCGCCCGCATAGGTCACAATGGCGACGCGGTCGCGGGGTTCCAGGTTGTTCAGCAACGCCTTCATGGCTTCCTGCGCCAAGGGCAGTTTGTTCGCACTGCTCATGGAACCGGACACGTCAATGAGGAAGACCAGGTTCGCCGGATTGCGTTCTTCCGACACCACGGTGCGGCCCTGCAGCGCGACCCGCGCCAGCTTATGGCCCTGCGCCCAGGGACAATCCGCCATCTCAATGGTCACTGAGAAGGGCGCTTCACCGGTGGGCTGTGCCAGATCATACTTGAAGTAATTGATCATCTCTTCAATGCGCACGGCATTCGGATCCGGCATCCGGCCCTGGTTCAGGAACCGACGTACATTCGAGTACGCACCCGTGTCCACGTCAATGGAGAACGTGGACAGGGGGTTGCTCATGACATTCAGAAACACATTCTCCACGATGGGCAGGTACTTCTCGTTGGCGATTGTCCGGGGGTCGCGGTAATCCTGCGGTTCCAGGTTCGGGCCCCAGTAATCCAGCGGCGTGCCGCCGAAGAAGGGTTCCGGATACTCCACATCAATCGGTTTCATCTCGCGTGTGCCCTCACTGGCCGCGCCCTGATCCTTTATCTCCGGTGCAGTCGTCACAGCAACATTCGAAGCAGGCGGCGCGGGTGCAGGTTCCGCCGCAATCGCATCGGCCCTGTCGCGCCCGGCAGGCGGCGGCACATAACCCAGGCTGTGACCTTCATCACC
>CAZBNU010000015.1:1614-2865 GCA_964493075.1 uncultured Nitrospirales bacterium
GCATCAGCCATGTAGCGGTTAACAGGCGCTTCCTGCGGTTGCGCTTCATTAACACGGGTCGCTTCCGCCTTCTCCCGGGATACAGCACCACCGGAACCGGCAGGGTCGGCATACACGCTGACATTTCCGCTGGTGGCAGGGGGGGAAGAAACTTCCGCTACACCTATGACATCATCAGAAACCAGGGAAGATAATTGAAACATCTCAGGAAATCTATAAAGTGACTCTGCTATGTTTTTGGTTCCAACTGTTGCCTGCATAACCTCGTGAATCGTATAAACTGTGACTGAGAACAAACCAATTATACACGCTGCTGCTGCCAAGGAAACAATCCTGCGGAAAGAAAAAGAGCTAGGTGCTTTTTTTATCGGTGTCACATTCGCGGGTATGGCGGCTTGTTCAATAACCGCTTCACGCTGTTCGGCGCGGAGTTGTCCGGCGGGTTCTGCAGCCAGCGCATTCTTTGCGGCGCCTGCTACGGTCTGAAATTCTTTCATCGCCTTCAAGGCTTCGGCATTTTCGGGCTGGTTGAGTTCTGCTTCAAAGGCTTTCGCCTCTTCGGGCGTCATTTCGCCGAGGGCGTAATCAATCAAACGGGGATCGTTGTGGTCTATCATTGTGACCTCCTATCGGGCAGCGCCGGCAAGTTCGAGCCGGTCGCGGAGTTGTTCACGCATGGTTTGCAGCGCCGTGTGGATGAGGTACCGCACATTGTTCACGGGGAATCCCGTCACGTCGCTGATTTCGCGGTAACTGAGTTGGTCTTGAAACTTGAGTCGGAAAACTTCCTGCTGGTTGTCCGGCAGGGTCGCCATGGCGGCAATGACCGCCGCGCTGGTTTCCGTGTTGGACGCCGCTGCGCCGGGGGTTGGCCCGTGCGCGGGCTGGCGTTCCGCCTGTCCTTCCTGTAGTAGTTGCATACGTCGCTCCTTTTTCATGACATCCAGGGCGCGGTTGCGGCAGACCCGGTAGAGCCACGGCGCGAGGTAGTCGCCCACCTGGCCGCGGTCGGCGTCGCACAGGCGCAGGAAAGTGTCCTGCACCACGTCGCGCGCCGTCTCCACATCGCCGGTAATTCGCATTGCATAACGCACCAGTGCGCCCTCGTAGCGCATCAGCGCGTCCTGCACCCAGTCCGCATGGGTGGATGGTGTTGGGTTCATTGTTCCGGTTCCTTTCAACTTGTTTCAGGAGGACTCTGCAGCGTCATCCTACCCCTATAACGATTGAGAAACAAGTTTGTTTAATTTT
>CAZBNU010000015.1:2965-9503 GCA_964493075.1 uncultured Nitrospirales bacterium
GGATGGATTGGTTGTAGGGTGGGTGAAGAGCAGCGGAACCCACCATTACCATACGAGAGGGTGTCTATCTTAACTACATCGCCACAGGAGTCAATACATACACCCTGGCATGCTGCGAAGCACTTTCAATATCCCCTTTTCGCAGGCTTTCACGAATGTCATCGAGTTTGTATGCTTCTTCCAGCGACAAGCATGGCGACCAGCTTTCAGGTTCGTCAACAAGTTCCACTTCCACTTCGGCAACGTATTTTCCCTCATGCAGATATTTTGTTTTCATTCTTTTCATCGCGGCAATCTCCGTGTCAGGCTTTCATCCCATCGCCCCGGATCGGGACGGTAAACAGTTACAAGAACCGCAGGCCGGTCATAGCCCTTAGGGATACCCCAGACGACATGTATTGGTTCCCCCAGCATTATCATGTTGCATCACAAGCACTGCCGGTCCTTTACCGAAATCGGGATAGGCTTCCACCAGTATCGCCGCAGAAATTCCTGCGACAATTTCATGGGCATACAAGCCATCGTCCAGCATGGAATCATAGCTGTGTTCAGATATGCGAACATCATCCGACGCCACCAGTGCTTGAATTTTTTCCAGAATATCGTTCAAGTCAGGTTCCTGTTACTTTTATCATTAACAGTATAACACGATTCGCAAAAAACAGAAAGAATCAGACATATCGGACAAATCCGTCCAATCTGTCCGACAACAACACCCCACTCACCGCCGCCTGATTATTTTGCGTCCCAGAATACCTGACGATTGCTGTGGTGGGTCGGGTTGATAACGCGGGCGTGTCACGCCCTCGTAGGCGATGCCTTCGGGACGATAGGGCAGGTTGATGTCCGCCCAGTCGTTTCGATAACGAAGATACGTAACTGATCCGTCAAGCCACAGGGCATTCCCGCCGCCAGGGATATGATTAAAGGTGCTTATGCTGGAATACTCGTCCATTTGTTCGTCGTATAGATGCAAATCTTCTGGAATCTCCATGTCTTCTGGAAACACAATCGTTAAATCCCACATGATGGGCACACGGGGTATCCCCTGCGGCAGGGGCGGCAGTGTAATGGGCGCTGTGGTATACGCGCCGAAATACTCGTAACTGGCGCGCAGGCTTCTATTGTTGTTTAACTCTGTATTCATGGGAACCAGTTCTCCACCCTTTGCTCTTCCGAGGTGGTCGCCGGATCTGGGATCCGAAGGACAGACAAAAGACCTGTAATCATTAACATAATCCGAATACAGCAGCAGCAGGCAGTCGGCATTACTCTTGCCGCCGCTCCAGGGGAAGGCGCTGTTGTGTTCACTGGCATACAGGTGCATCGCCATACCGATTTGCATGAGGTTGTTGGCGCAGCTCGCGCGACGTGCCGCCTCGCGTGCCCGCGCCAGCGCCGGCAACAGTATCGCCGCAAGAATCCCGATCACCGCAATCACCACGAGCAACTCGATGAGGGTAAAGCCATGCACTTTGCTCGTTGCGCTCCTGTGGCTTGTAGGGCTCGTTCCCAAATTGCATTTGGGAACGCACTTACTCTTGAAATTGTATTTCGCTCTTTCCACCAAAGACTGCGGTTGTGCATGTTCGTGAAATACAATTTCACGGACAATCCCGTTCCAAAATCCAATTTTGGAACGAGCCGGGTGGGAAGCGCTTTTAGAAAGAGCCGGGTGGGGGATGTAAGTCTTCATTGTTTCTTCTCCCGTTGCCAGGACAGGCGCTGCACGTTGCCTGCCGGTGTGATGCGCACCCTGGTGCTGTAGGTTTCTTCTGCGCGGACGATGCCCTCATGTTCCAGCGCTGCCTGCGCGGTAATGCGCCAGTCACCAAGATTCTTCGTGACCAGCCGCTGCATGAGGCGTTGCCCATACCCAAGCGTTTCCGCTTCCCGTTCCACCTTCACCTGAATGCGTCCCTCGCCCAGCGCAAGCTCCAGCGTTTCCGGCGCGTCGCCTGTGCGCAGCGCAGCAATGGCGGCGTCAATCCCGGCATCGGCATAATGCACCAGTTTCAGTTCCCGTTCGAAGCGGGCGTAGTCGTCAAAACTGCGGTTCAGGTGTTTGAACACCGCCGCCGTGCCGATGCCCAGCACGGCGACCAGCAGTATGGCGATCAGCAGCGCAGAACCTTCTGTATTGCTGCGTCGCGCTTGACATCCTGCAATCTCGTCATTGCGAGGAGTGCCTTCAGGCCGACGAAGCAATCTGGAGTTACGCGGCAACCTATCTGCAAAGGAGATTGCTTCGTCGGCCTGAAGGCACTCCTCGCAATGACGGTTTTCGTGTGTTTCCGAGTGTGTCCGTCCGTGTCTCGCCTTATTGTTCATGGATCGTCTCCTTCAATGCGCCGGGGACAGGAATGTCCCCGCTCCGTGTTGTGCGCAGCGCCGCCACGAATCGGTGGGTGCGGCCCGAATCGGGTTTTTGCGGGTTGTGGGGCTGTGTGTTCAGCGTCAGAGTGACGCGCTGTGCCGCTGCGTCCACCTCGAAGTGCACCGCCGCCACGGGCAACCGCCACATCACATACTTGTCCGCTTGCAGCGCCTCCCCGGTGCCGGTCACTTCCATGAAGCACAGGCGCGGCTGTCCGTCGAGCATGCCCAGCACGGCATACCGTTCCGGTGTGCCCGCATGATGCAACTGCAACACCAGCGTGGTGTCATCGGTGCGATGTTCGCCGATGCCGGGCACGACCGCAACCGCCTCGCGCACCGTTGCCGCAAAGTCGCGCTGCACTTCCCGCACCGCGTTCATCCGGTCCACAATCTGCGTGCTGTACACGGACATGCGCGACGTGGTCACGAATATCTTTGAAAGCATGACGATGGCCATGCTGAATATGGCAATGAACATCAGCATCTCCACGAGGCTGGTGCCGCGGCAGGCGCGTCTCGTATCAGGATTGGGATGCATGGGCGTACTCCTCCTTTCCGGCAACAGGTTCCGGCAGCGTGTCCGTCTGTGCGATCAACGTGGTCAGTTTCTTCTCGATACGCCGCCCATGTTCGCCTATCCAGCGGATGCGCACCGTCACCCGCTTGAGCGCCGCGCTTTCGTTCTCCGCAGTGATGCAGGTTTGTGCTTCCGCGAGGTACAGCCGCTCCATGCCAGGGGTCTCGCTCAGGAAAGGCAGCCCCTCGCCCGGTTCCAGCATTTCCCAGGACTTTGCGCGCAGTGTTTCCATTTCGTTGTTCAGGGCGCAGAGCGCCGTTTCATATTCGTTGATGGCGTTCATTTTTTCCATGCCGCGCATGTAAATGTGGATCACGCCGAACAGCCCGACGCTGATCACAAACATGGCGCAGGTCAGTTCCAGCAGCGTATGTCCGCGTTTTGACAACAATCTGTTTTTCATGATTCTCTTCACTCCTCTGTTACATGCTGTCCAGCACTGATGTTGTAAGGCCCACCAGCAGTGTAAATGTATCCCGTAAGAACAGCAGCACAAACAGTCCCATCAGCATGACGCCGAAGGGCTTGATGGTATCCACAAGGATGCGTGCCCGGATGTCGGCCTGGGCGCGGTAGAAGGTGTGCAGGTATGCCAATGCTTCCGGCAGCATGCCCGACTGTTCGCCTACCGCGACGAGACTGGTGAAGGACGCGGGCACCAGCAGTCCACCTGATGCCTGCTGAAATGCGGTAACCAGCGACTCCCCTTCGAGGATGCGCTTATGCACCCGGCGCAACATCCGCGAATAGACCGGATTGATGTCCCCAGCGCTTGCGTTTTCAACCGCCTTATCCAGCGGCACCCCGGCGCATAGCAGTTTTTCCAGTGTACCCGTAATCACGGTGAAATTGTCCTGCATCACCATGCCGCGAAATCCCGGCAGCAGCAGGAACAGGGAGGAGAGAGGCCGAGACGAAAAACCACGCCGCCGCTTGCGGTAGAGCCGCCACAGCCGCCACAGGAAGAAAGTTATTACTCCAACAGTGATAACTAGTGGGGTAATTGCAGGGATAGAAATACGTTGATCTGCCAAACCGGCACGGGTTGCCAGTTTTTGTTGACCCGGCTTTTGTGTTGATGGCGACCGATGTATTGGACCGCCTCCCGGTGAAGTTATGGTATCAGTAAGTGCAATTACACCACTGATAAACGGCACATTAGATTTACTGCCAAACTCCTTCTCAAGTGCAAAAAACACTGGCACCACTTTTATCATCAGGAAGGTCATGATCACAAGCAACACAAATCCGACGATGCCGAGGTAAAGGATAGTGCCCCGTATCTGGCGCTGCACTTTCAGGTCGGTTTGCGTATCCGCACACAATTCCGCGAGGCAGTCATCCATGCGGCCCGTCTGTTCACCGGCCTCCACCATGTCTGCATAGAACTGCGGGAAGAACCGGGGCAGCCGCCGCATCGCTGCGGACAAATCCAGCCCGCCGCTCAGCAAGTCCCGCATACGTGCCAGCACCATCTCGCGGGAGCCGTTCTTGCGCGCCGCACGGTAGTTCATGTAAAAACATACTACCGCCATGGTAACCATCCCGACAAACACGACTACGCCTGAAGGCGTATCGTATAACAGAATAAGACGGCGATTGAACCAGCGCCAGTCCTGAACATACGCGCTTGCCGCAAACGCCGCAATGCCCAGCACCAAGATTACGAGTATCAGCAGCGCAGCCCGTTTATTGCCACTCAGCCAGTTATAAAAGACCCACCCCAGCAGGATAAAAGCCACAATAAAGGCAAAAGTGAGCATCAAAGAATCTTCTGATTTTCCCCACCCGAAGACGGCAAGGGCAATCACGATGACGGCAAGGAAAAGCACAGTCAACCAGAACGCCATTATCACCGCATAAAGCATATCCTTGCCAAAGGAAAACCGCTGTTCCTCCCGGGCGATGGCTTCAATGCCGGAAACCAGGGGCACATTGCTGCGTACAAGTCCTCTGATTTGCCCGATAACATACTGCAAATCCAGACGGTGGTTCCGGGCAATTAAATAGACGGGCCCCTGCCAGTTTTTACCCAGCAGCCGGTAGTTGATGCCGGGCTTGTATTCGTCCTTCCCGAGTTCAAAGCCTTTCAGCACGATGCCGCGACGAAAGTGTTCACGGATACGCCTGAAAGTCGGGAACCAGGAAGCCTCCGGCTTTTTGAGGGGTATATTTTCTTTTTCGTTCATCATATTCAGACCCTTACATACTGATTGCATCGCCCAGTGTAAATATGGGCAGATACAGGGAAACAACCAGACTGGCTATCAACAGGCCGACAATGATGATGATGACTGGCGCGATGGTGGAGCCCAGCACCCTGTCCCTGCTGAGCAGTTCCCCTTCCATGGTTTCGGCGGCGCTTTCGAGGGCGAGTTCCGCTTCGCCCCGGTCTTCGCCCATGCCCAGCAGCCAGCAGAAGTGGTACGCGAAAAAGCCGGACCCTGCCAGGGCGTCCGCAATGCGTTCGCCGCCTGCCACGCGCAGGTTGGCTTCTCCCACGGCGTTCTGTAGCAGGGGACTGCCCGAGGCTGCCGCCGCCAGTTCGAGGCTGGGCAGCACAGGCACCCGCGACGCCAGCAGCATGGCAAGGGTGCGCGAGAACCGGGACACGGCATGCAGGTAGCGGATGCGCCCGATAATCGGCGTGTGCAGGCGCAGCCAGTCCAATCGAATCCTGCCCCGTTCAAACCTTTCCATCAGCCTGCGGATCAGGTAAAGCGTCATAATCGTGCCGGTTATGGAGAGGCAAATCATCGGCCAGTCGTAGAGAACCACATCTCCCATATTCACCCAGAATTTGGTAGGCGCTGGCAGGTCACCGCCGAATTCCGTGAATATCTCGGCGAACACAGGCACGACCTTCACCAGCAGGAAGCCCATGATCAGCATCCCCAGCAGCACCACCACCAGGGGGTATGCCAGCGAGGTCTTCAACGTGCCCTTCAGGGCGAGCATCCGCTCCGTATGGTGCAGGTAAATCTGGAGCACGCCGGACAGGTTGCCCGTGGCCTCGCCCGCCTTGATAACGTCGGCAAAGAGCGAGGGAAAGGCTTCATACTGCTTGTCTATGGCCGCGTCCAGCGAAACGCCCTGTTCCACATCCTTCTGGATGGACTCCAGCACCGGTTTCAGCCGGGAACTCTTCAAATCCGCCGCCAGCGACTTCAACGCCGCTGGCAGGGGCAGGCTGGTTCGGGTGATGGCGTACAACTGCTGGGTGAACAGATGCAGTTCCTCCCAGTTCAACTGTTTGGAGACGCGGAAGAACCCGCGGGGCTTGTCCACCTCCATTACCGAGTTCACCGTCAGCCCTCGCTCCCGCAGTCTGGCGGTTACCTTCCGTGCCGATTCCGCCTCCATGCTGTCCACAAAGGCCTTGCCGTCCGCATCTGTTGCGCGATACCTGAAACGTGTCATGGCTTGTCTTCCTTATCCACGCACCACGCGTGTCATAAGGTATATGACACTTTTCGGCAAAAACGATCACTTTTAAGAAAAAAATTATGGTTCTAGGCAAATTGACCCATTCCGGAGGGGGGACATTCCTGTCCCCCGAATCATGGTGTTGTCGTCGGTATG
>CAZBNU010000015.1:9603-22000 GCA_964493075.1 uncultured Nitrospirales bacterium
CATTCCGGAGGGGGGACATTCCTGTCCCCCGAATCATGGTGTTGTCGTCGGTATGCACCATTCCGGAGGGGGGACATTCCTGTCCCCCGAATCATGGTGTTGTCGTCGGTATGTACCATTCCGGGGGACAGGAATGTCCCCCCTCCGGAATGCCAGGAAACCATTTCTCAGGCATCGCAGTCTTAACACAACGTAGTTGCAGAAACTTCTTTTCTATTACGGTATCTGGAGTGAATACATGAACGACAATAAATATCTGAAGCCCTGCGCGTTGATTACTATGGGACTGATCCTGGGCGCTATTTTCATCTCTTTGTGGCTGGGACAGGCCCCAACCCCGCTGGACGCGGACGCGCCAGCAACCGAATTTTCCGCAGTACGCGCCATGGAATACATTGAGGTGATGGCGCAGGAGCCGCATCCCGCTTCTTCTGCTGCAAACGATGCCGTGTTCGACTATATCGTGGAGCAGGTACAGCGGCTGGGGCTGGAAATGGAAATTATCCATGCGCCGGAGCCACGCAGAGGCAATTCTGTGAACTGGCGGCGGGCCGTACTGGGCCGGTTGCGCGGCACAAACCCGACCAAGGCTTTTGCTGTAGATGCGCATTTTGATTCCGTGCCCTATGGACCCGGTGCGGCGGATGATATTTCCGGGATTGCCGCCATGCTGGAAACCGCACGTGCGCTGCAAGCAGGGCCGCCCCTTCAGAATGACATCATTTTTGTCTTTGCCGATCAGGAAGAGATAGGCGGCGGCGGTGCGGACGCCTTTGTGGACCATCCCTGGTTTCAGGAAGTAGGGGTTATGCTCGGCCTGGAGGCACGCGGCGTGAGCGGTCCGTCGCTCATGTTCGAAACCTCCCAGGAAAACGGCTGGCTCATTCGTGAACTCAAGCGTTCCGGTGTGTCTGCCCGCGCCAACTCCATCATGTTCAGCGTGTATGACCGCCTGCCTTTCGGCAGCGATTTCGGCGCGTATAAACCCCATGTGCCGGGATACAACATTGCCTATGTAGACCAATTTGGATATTACCATATCAGTCTTGACCGCCCGGACAAGGTGAGTCTGGCGAGTGTCCAGCATCATGGCGAATATATCCTTGGGTTGGCGCAGCATCTGGGCAATATCCCGCTGGATAACTGTCGTGCCCCCAACGCCACCTACTTTAATGTGCTGGGTTCGTGGATGGTGGTGTACCCCCAAAGTTGGGATACCGCCTTCACCGTGATTGCGCTGGCATTGCTTCTTATTGCCCTTGTGTTCAGCGTGGTGCGCGGCACGGTCAGGATACCCGGTTTTTTCGGCGCACTTCTGGCAACTATCCTGTGTATCGCCTTGTCAATGTCGGTATTTATTCTCTCCCTACTGGTGCTGATCGTATACCGGGAAGCCGCCTTGTACCAGAACACCCTTTATGCTCTGGGTCTGACCTTGATAGGGGTTGCGGGATGCCTGTTGGTTATGGGACTGGTGCGCCGCATCCTTCGGGGCGAAGAACTGGCGGCGGCCGCCCTGTGTTTGGGGACGTTGCTCCTGTATCCGCTGCAAAAATACCTTGCCGGAGGCGCGCATATTGCGCTGTTGACATTGATCATCGGCTCTGTTCACCTGATCCTGTTGGCGCTCTTCAAAAAGCAAGAGCAGGAGCATTCCCCCGCTTTGATTACCGCTTTGACCCTGTGGACCCTCCCGCTGTTGACAGTGATGGCGCCGCTGCAGCACATGATGACCTATACCATGACCTCCATGGGAACCGCCCTGACCAATGCCTTCGTGGCCCTTATATTGTGCCTGCTCGCGCCGCAACTGTTTCTGGTGCTCGGACTTGGCCGCTGGCGGATGGTTGCCGTTACCGCTGTACTGGGCGTCACATTGTTCGGATGGGGTTTTGTGGCAAATCGTCCCGGACCCGACACGCCAAAGTTGAACTGTCTGTCCTACGTCGCCGATTTTGACAGCGGGGAAGCCTATTGGGTCAGCGCTGACCGCACCACCCGCGAATGGTTCCGGGACATCTTTAAGCGGGAACTGCCTCGGGGCTGGTTTGAAAATGAAAAGCCCACCGATTCCTGGACAGAGCAGTTCTTCCCGGAAGGCACAACCCGCGGCGCCATACCGGAATTCCGCCATGGCGATCAGCGGGAATATCTGAAGGCGCCAGCGCCGCAACCCAACTTTGCACGGTTTTCCATGACCATTATCAAGGACGAGATTGTGGGTGAGCGGCGCAAGGTAACCATGCGCATCCGGTCGCCGCGCATGGCGCAGCGGATAAGCGTATCAAAGCGTTTCGAGGGGCCCATTTATGCCGCGCAGCTGGATGGTATTGATCTGGATACAGCGGATGACAAATGGGACCTCGGCCTACGCTGCATGCCGGAACCGGGCGCGGAACTAACCCTCGAAGTGGCCCCCGAAGCAATGCTGAAATTCTTTGTACACGAAGAATCCAACGCCTATCCCAAGTTTGAACAGTACACGGAACGACCGGAACACATGGCGGCAGAACCCAACCGAGTCATTGACCACCATGGCCGTCTGCACAGCGAACACACCTACACCATCTGCACAGTGGAACCAAAACCCGAGGTGGCGTTGACAGCATTCTGATGTAGGTTGATTGTATCCACGAAGTACTCGAAGGCCACGAAGGAAAGAAATAGCAGAAGGGATTTCTGCATTTCATCCTCCTGAACGTACCGCATTTCCAAATCGGCATCGGTATCGGCATCGGCATCGGCATCGGTATCGGTATCGGTATCGGTATCGGCATCGGTATCGGATATTGTGGCTGGGTGATGGGGCGCGGAACCCACCTTTTTATGTTGCACGGGAGGTATTTATTGGAGTTTTGCAGCCAACCGTCCTATACTACCCGTGTCGGTAGTAATTTTTTTTGGCGTGCAACTGTGAGGAGGCCAAGTAGTGTCGTTTTCATATCCGCAGCAACCCATGCCGCCTTATGGCGGTCAAGGCGCCCCGGGCGTTTCACCACAGGGCTGGCAGCCTGTGCTCCAGCCGGCACCACCGCCGCAACCGCAACCACAGCAGCCGCCCGCACCACCTCAGGGAAAGGGCGATACCGAAGGGCTGGCACTGCTCACGGTCGCCATCATCTTTCATATTCTCCTGAATGTGTACTGGCTTCATGCGGACAATCATCTTATTCACCTGGACGAGGCGCACCATATTAATCGGGCGATTGCCTATTACGATGCGTTGTTTCCCGCGGAAAAGACGGGCTTGTTTGAGCGCGGTGTGGCGGCGTTGGAAGTGGAATCGCCGTATCCCCCGCTGACCCATCTCACCGGTGCAGCGTTTATCAGGGTGCTGGGCTATTCGCCTGACTCCATTGCTTTTGCGGGCAGTTTGTTTCTGGCGTTTTTTCTCATTGGCGTGTATCTTTTTGCCCGGCAGGGGACCAATGCCCGAAATGCGTTTTTAGCGGCCCTGGTTGCAGGGTTTATGCCCATGGCCTTTGCCGGTTCGCGCTATTTCATGCCGGACCTGTTGCTCGCCGCGCTGGTGGCGTGGGCCCTCTACGCGCTGCTGAAATCGGACCGCTTCCGCAAGACCGGCTGGGTGGCGGTATTTGCCCTGTTTACCGGACTTGCCTTCCTCACGAAGCAGACCGCCTTTGTGTATCTCCTGCTGCCGACACTCGTGATTTTGGGATGGGGCGCCCTCAGTACCGTATACCCTGCCAAGGGCCCGGCACTGCCTTTGCGACGAAGCCGTGCGGCGCAGTTGCTTTTCAACACCCTGCTCTGCCTCTTCATTGTACTGGGAGTCTGTTCCTGGTGGTATACCCGGCACGTGGAATACATGTACACTTGGTGGAGTACCCAGCGCGGCGGGGAAATCGGCTTGTTGCAGCCTGGCATTGCCTCCCGCATCGAATTTGCCATGCCGCAAACCCTGGAAGGAGCGGAATCGCGTATCTACCTGGACCCGGCCATTTCCCGATTGACGGAGAAGACGGAAAGCAAAGAAGCCCCGGTGCCTGAAGAGTCTCCTGTTGTTTCCTCTGCAGATAGTGTTGAAACACCTACATCGCCCGCATTGGAAGGGGAGGCAAATGAGACGCTTCTTCCTGAAGAAGACATTTCACCCGCTGAAGGGGAAGGGGATAAAGACCTGCTGGACGGCAAGGAGGGCGCCGCCATTAGCGTTGTAGTTGCGTCTGATGCTGTGGAGGGCGAGAGGGCGGATATGCCTGCAGCGGAGGTGAGTCTAGAGGAAAAGGAAGAGGAAATTTCCGAAAGTATAGCCGCCGAAACGCCGGAGGAGACCGGCGCGATCAGCCCTTATGCGTCATTGGCAGAACCGTTGCGTGACTACTGGGACGTGTATCCCCTTCTCTTCGTGAACGAAATCGCATTTCTGCCCGTTGCGATCCTGGCGCTGTTTGGCCTGCCTGCGCTGCTGCTGAAACGCAACCGCAACACCATGTCGTTGTTGCTGTTGGTGTGGATGGGCGGCGCGTATCTGTTGTTGACGGGTATGTTCACCCTGCGCGGGCCTATATTGCTCTACGCCTGCGCGCCACCCGCCGCCGTGCTTTGTGCGCTGGCGCTGGATGCCATACCTCGATACCGGTTGCGACGGGCATTGTGGGGTGTATTGTTTTTCTTTATGGCACTGCAGTATATAAACCTTACCCTGTTTTCCTATGGGCCGCTGGGCCGCGCCGAACTCCCCGTACTCGCGGAACATGCCGCTATTACAGATCAGCAAAACCAGGGACTGACTGTTTATAAAGACCAGGTTTTCCTGGGGCATTACCTGTTGCATCCGCCACAGCGGGGGGAAACAATCACGGAAGTGCTTTTTGAAAAAATGATTGGCTTCGAAAAGGCCCGCCAAAATCCGGAAGGGCCTGTGGCCTGGTACCAGGTGGTCTCGGAAACGCCCGCACACCTCAGCCTTGACTTCTATGCGCGCCATTACCAGAAAAACAGCCGTCCGGTTGACGAGAAAGAAGCGCCGCCACTGCGCCCCTTCGCTGCGGTCAAGTGGGAGTCTCGCTCCCCTGAGGGAACGCTGCCCGAGCTGGCGGAAACGGAATATGTGGTGCTCAAACAGGGAATGGGCGTAGAGGCGATTACACGGCTGGAGGAATGGGCGTCCTTCTTTGCGCTGCACGGTTTTGAAAGCATCTATAATTGCGTGTTTGACGGCTATGGCCTGTCGCAGCCCGGACAGGTGCATTTGATGGCACGACGTGAAATACCCTCTCTCAACAACAATCCGGACATCTTCCAGACCTATGCACTACTGGTGCAGGATGGCGCCAGCTGGATATTGACAGATGAAGAACGCAAAAATGCGGAACAGCGTTATGCACGCCTCATTCAGGAATACACCCATATTCAGCCGTTGAACGAAAAAGTAAACCTTTTGGGTTTTCACGTAAGAAGTGTCCCTGAAAACTGGCATGTGCTACGCCTGATTGTAATGGGAACGGACCTGATTGTAGATGAACCTAAGGTTTGGCTCCGTGCAACGGTGCATCCGGAAGACCGGGAAAGCATGCTGGAAGGACAACAAGAACAGGCTACACTTGTGTGGGATTTTGCACCCCAACCCGCCGCATCTACATGGCAACCCAATAAAGCGCTTGTACTTGCCCGTCCGGTGATGGCGGCGCCCCTTCGGTATAAGTTGGAAATTGGCCTCTGCGAAAAAGGGCAGACATCACCCGTTGCCGGAATCGTGGAAACAGACTGGGTGGATTTTAGCGCAGAACACTAAGCTTGCGTCAATTATTTTTGGGGAAAACGGTATCCGGTGGGTCAGCGCCCAGGTGGTAGACCTTCACCCGCACCAGCCCTGCACGGGGATGGAGGGCACGCATAGCCGCCTTGCTCAGGTCAATCACCCGTCCCTTCACATAGGGGCCGCGATCATTGAGACGGCACACTACCGATCGGCCGTTTTCTGCCACCACCAGATAGTAGTCGCCAAACTCGCCCTGACGCATGGCACAGGTAAAGGCATCTTCTTCAAAAAGTTCACCCGATGCGGTCATGGTGCTGCTGCTTGAGGCGGTGTAGAAGGATGCTACGCCTTCTGTGGCCGGTTGCAGCGGCTGATGGGACAATAACACAAAGGCCATTATCTCAAGTAACAAGATACTGTTCTCCATCTGACGGCGCTATGCCCTGATACAAGGCGGCAGACAAGTTACTTGCTCTGCCGAATAAGTAAGGCTGCGCCCAAGATGCAGCCCGACTTAACCTTCAAACAGGATTAAAGTATGCCAGGCTAAACAGTTGCACTCTAAATGCAAACTGCAAACCCGTAATAACGCTCATCCGATTTTGTGCGCAGGCGTACTACACACAATGTCCTGAATACCTGCACAGTTCCAGTAGAAGCGGCGATTATAAAAAATGAAAGCAACTGGGTGCAAGATTTTTCCGGCAGATCAACGTTCTTCATGGACAATTGCCAATCTTTACCCCAATATTCACGTATATATAAGCATTATTCATATATCGCCGCCACTTTTTTGAATAAAATAAATCCGTGCATCGTCTGTATGATAAGAAGATACAGGATCGGAAAAGTTGAATCGTTGAAGACGAGCACAACAACCCCTTTGCACCTGCAGCAAAAAAACAGCGGCAATGCCTGCTTCTTATTAATCATTCCATGTGCTCTTTCAGCGTTGCTGAAATGCTGCAGAAAAAAGGTAAGGAGACCACACGATGAAACACATCAGTACAGTCCTGATCGCAATTGCGATTGTTTTCGGCATGACCATGCACTATGCCGAGGCAGACAACCCCTGGAAAGGACGGATAGGCGGAATACGCTCCGGCGGCAGCAGCAACCTGCTTCGTAGCGGCGCGAGCCGAGCCTTACAAAACAGCGGACGCAGTTTCAAAATACCTACCGCGTCCAGCGCCATCAGAGGCAGTAGCAGCCGTTCCGGCTTGGCTGATGGATTGGAGCGTCTGTCTTCAAGAGGCCGGGTAGCAGAAGGACTGGGACGCAGCGGCAGCCCCGGCCTTGACACATTCGGCAAGATGCTGGGCGCTTTTGGCAACTACGCCGGCCATGGATATGGGTATGGCGACCGCTACCGCTACGAAAATGAAATGGCGGATGCCTACCGGGATGCCGCCATCGCCAACGCGGTGGTCGGACTGGTCGGCATCATGGTGTCGGCAGCACAGCAGTCCAACTGCACCACAGTTGCAGCCATGCCGGCAGCCGCCGCACCCATGCCTGTAGCCGCTGCACCGCCCCCCGGCAGATGGGAGCGCCAGGTGGTCGTGGTGCAGCCCGCCCACTACGAAACCTATCAGGAATGGATACCCGAGATTTATGACTCCCGCACGGGACAGCAAATCGGCGGCGGGTATCACGAGAGCCGCTCCCGACTGGTTCCCGAAACTTACCAATACAGGGACGTATGGGTAACGCCATAAGTACTTCATGCTCCGGACGTCACGCCTGAATTGCACACACACAGACGCAACCGGTTCAAAGAACGGGTGCAGCCATTTTACAGGGCTGCACCCGTTGCTTTTTGTCTCTTGGTGTTGCAGGAAAATACCTATTTGAAAATAGGGAACACAAAGTTCATACTAATGCCATGCAGTTTCTACGCAATAGGTGTCCAGATTTACCGCTAATCGCAAGCTATGCAGGAATCACACTATGTATCAGAATGGCAAGAACATAAAGTTGGATTACAGGCTACCTGTGCTTCTATTGTTATGCATCCCCTTAATCGCAGACACTTCAGAGGAGGTAAAGGAAAATCCGAAAATGCAAAAGAATGAAACCATGCAGCCCCCTATCAAGGCCTATTGCATTGACTTCAACTGGGGCGACGGTGGTCCCAACGGCTTTGCTGCGCCTGGTCTGTGGGCGGATGCGGACCCGGCGGCCCATGTGGCATGGTATAAGGCCCTGGGCGTCAATACTATCCAAACGTTTTGTGTTAGCTGCAATGGCTACGCCTGGTACAAGGGTGGCGTGGTTCCGGAACAGCCCGGTCTGAAACATGATTTCCTGCGCGAAATGGTGCGCCTTGGCCATGATGAAAACATGCAGGTTATGGGCTACTTCTGTATCGGCTCCAACACGCGCTGGGGATTGGAACATCCTGAACTGAGTTACGGCGCCCCTGATGCCCCGCACATTCCCTATACAAAAGAGTATCTGGAATACCTCGACGGCGCAATCCGTGATGCCGTCGGTACTACCGGCATTGACGGGTTCATGGTGGACTGGCTCTGGCAGCCGGATCGCAAGGCCACCGACGGGCAGTGGCTCGCATGCGAGAAGGAACTTTACGCGGCACTGATGGGACAGACGTTCCCCGGTGAAAAAGACCTCACAGACGAACAATACCTGGAATACAGCCGCAAAGCCATCGCCCAATGCTGGCAAACCATTCACACCGCTGCGAAAGAAATCAATCCGGACTGCATTATCTGGTTGACCTGCCACACGCCCACCCACCCGCATGTGGTCAACTCGGAAATGTTCAAGGAAGTGGACTGGCTTATGAACGAAGCGGGCGATATGGAAAGTATTAACGCCGTAACCTCCATGACTGGTCCACAGACACGGTTGATTACTTGTCTGGCATTCTGGAACAAACAGGACCCGACCGTGATTATTCCACAAGCCCTTAAAAAAGGTATTGGCCTGTACGGGTTCACAAAGCCTATGGAGAATTCCTTGTTACCGTCGGTGGAAAATTATCTCATAAAACCGCTCAATCAATTGAAGGGTGACGAAAAAAATATCGCCGCGCTGGCACGGGTCTTTCTGGGCATGCCTTTGGATTCGGATGAAAACAACGATTCAAAGACAAAATAGAAGGAGAAGAGACTCGTTATGGTTACACGAAGAAGATTTCTGAAGACCCTTGCTGCCACAGCGGCGGCGGGCGTGGTTTCGCCCTGGGCGGTTGCGGCAAGTGCTGCTGAGAAGAAGAAACTGAATGTCCTGTTTATCATGGCGGACGATCTGAACACGGCGCTCAGCGGCTATGGTCATCCCCAGTGCAAAACGCCCAACCTCGACCGGCTTGCAGCGCGGGGTGTCTCCTTTACGCGGGCCTATACCCAGTTTCCGTTGTGCGGGCCTTCGCGGGCCTCGTTAATGACGGGCAAGTATCCGCTGGCGAATGGCGTACAGTCCAATGGCGGTTCAGTGTCGGAGGATACCGTTACATTACCGCGCCTTTTCAGGCAAAATGGCTACTGGACAGGACGGGTCAGCAAAATGTATCACATGGGGGTGCCTGGCAATATCTTTACCGGCGATAACGGTGAGGACCATGCTGCTTCCTGGGACGAGCGGTTCAACGTGAGCGCCATGGAAACGCTCACACCCGGCAAGGCGGAAGACCTTATGCTGGAGGACAGCACCCACCTGTACCCGGAATTGCGCGAGAAGTGGGCGGCTCAACGCAACAAGGGCGGCAAATTCATGATTCCCGAAGGCAACCACCAGGGCAGTGATTTTGTGGTGGTGGAAGCGGAAGGCGGCGATGATGTGCTGGCGGACGGCATGGCGGCAAACAAAGCAGTGGAATTGCTGGAAACGCTGGCGGGAAAGCAACAGCCCTTCTTTCTGGGTGTAGGCTTTGTCCGGCCTCATGTACCGCTGGTGGCGTCGAAAGAAAGTTTTGAAGGATACGCCACCGCTGACATGCAGCCAGCGCCAGTGCCCGAAGGCGATCTGGACGATATTCCCGATATTGCCAAAGAAAATACCAATGAACGAAAATACAAGATGGGTGTGGAAGCCCAGCAGAAGGTGTTGCGCGGCTATTATGCGTCCATTACCTATATGGATGCCCAGGTAGGCCGTCTGCTGGATGCGCTGGACCGACTTGCTATGGCGGACAACACGATTGTGGTGTTTGCCTCTGACCACGGGTATCATCTTGGCGAACATACGATGTGGCAGAAACAAAGCCTTATGGAAGAAAGTATCCGGGTGCCGCTTATTGTTTCTGTGCCAGGTCAGCAACGCACAGGCACCCAATGTGACCGTCTGGTGGAACTGCTGGATGTGTATCCCACCCTGGCCGACGTGGCAGGTCTGGAACCGCCGGACGACATCCAAGGCCTCAGCTTCGCCGCTCTCCTTGACAATCCGGATGCCGCACATGACAAAAAAAATACGCTGACCCAGGTGCGCGACGGGTTCTGTCTGCGTAACGACAAATGGGCCTACATGCGCTACAATGCCAGGAGAAACCGGGAGCCGGAAACCATGCTTTATAATATGGAAGCCGATCCCAAACAGTTTACAAACCTCTCCGGAAACCCGGCCTATGCCGCCGTGGAGAAGCAACTTCATGAGCAACTTCAGGCGCGTGTATTGGCGGCGGCCGGAAAATAAGATCAGGGAGAACCCCGGATAGCAATATTGCGAACCCCGTAAACAGGAGTATGACACATGAAGCAAGGACACTATTGGCGTGTACTGATTCTACCGTTACTCGTTATTCTATCTACCGTTGCCGAAGCCGCAGCCCCCGAAGCGCTGCCATGGGATGTGGAGGCTCTATCCAATCCACCGCAAACCTGGCCAGCCGAAGGTTTCGAGGAACCGGGTGTGCGTGCACTTTTTTATGAGGGAGTGTCTTACAAAGGAGAGCCGACCCGCGTGTTTGCCTGTTATGGTATGCCGGAAGGCGCGCAAGGCAAGAAACTACCCGCCATGGTGCTGGTTCATGGCGGCGGTGGCACGGCCTTTGCCGAATGGGTGCGTCTGTGGACAAAACGTGGCTACTGCGCCATTGCCATGGACACCTGTGGGTGCGTGCCCCGCGGTACCTACGGGAATTGGGAACGCCACGAACATGGCGGGCCTGCCGGATGGGGCGGCTTCGACCATATTTCGGTGCCCATAACAGACCAATGGACCTACCATGCTATTGCGGATGTCCTGCTGGCACATTCCCTTATCCGATCCTTTCCCGAGGTGGACGCGGAAAGAACCGGCGTGACCGGCATCTCCTGGGGCGGTTATCTGACGTGCATCACCGCCGGGGTGGACCCCCGATTCAAACTTGCCGTGCCCGTGTATGGCTGCGGCTTCCTGGGCGACAACTCCACCTGGCTGGATACTTTTGCGGGAATGGGGGAAGCGAACGCGGCCCAATGGCTTGCAATGTGGGACCCGTCCGTATACCTGCCCCATGCCGCCATGCCCATGCTCTGGGTTACGGGCACCAACGACTTTGCCTACCCCATGGACTCCCTGCAGAAATCCTATCGCCTGACCCAGGGCGACCGTACCCTGTGCATCCGCATCCGCATGCCTCACGGCCATGGCGGCGCTGGTGAAAACCCGGAGGAGATTCATGCCTTCGCCAACTCGCTTCTCACCGGAAAAGCCGCCTGTCCCATGGGTGCACTCTTTACCTGTCCCGGCAGCAGTTCCTGCTCAGAAAAACCCCTGGCAACCATTACAGACCAAGGACAGGACGGCGGCACCGCCTGGGTAACCTTCAAAGCGGAAACCACCATCACCAGTGCCGAACTGATCTATACCAAAGACACCGGAAAATGGCAGGACCGTCTGTGGGAAAGTATCCCCGCAACCATAGACCACGACGCCAACAAGGCAACAGCAACCATACCCGAAGGCGCAACCGTCTTTTACCTCAACCTGACTGATGAACGTAACCTCGTGGTCAGCAGCGAGCACATAGTACTGCCCTAAAAATTAGGGTCGTGTTCATAAAGCCCAGATCTTTTCCCTGCTAAGAAAGCGTTACTTTTTCTTCGAGGTATCTGTCTGTTAATGGTTCCCATGTCCTTCAAAGGACAATTGATAGTAGCCCGCCAGTTCAGTGGCGGGATTGTGTGTTTCACAACAATCTACGTCCTGTAGGGACGTTTGAATAACCATAGAGTAATACAGCATTTTCAAACGTCCTTACAGGACGTACCAACGGGGAGGAACGCCATGGTTCCCGCCACTAAACTGGCGGACTACTATCAACCGTCCCTAACGGGACTTAACCGGATTACACCTTCCTTTTCCAATTTTCGCCAACAGCGGTCAAGGATTGTAATGACTGGCGATACTTTATTGTTTCCCGGAAAATATGCCAAACATCTGTCTATCTTTTTTGAAACATGTTCCTTGTAGTCTGGTCATATACGGTACTGATTACAAGGATGCCCCAATGAAACGTAACAAACTGCTGGTTGTTTTTTTAATCCTATTTACTGTTACGCTGCCGGTTTTCGCCATTGGTGAGCGCGGCCACTGCGAAATAGGGCGTATGATGGTGGAGGAGTACCTGCAGCATGATACCATGTTGCCGGGACTGGCTGCGTTGTTTGAGAATGACGACAATGTGCGCGCCTTGTACTCGGGTTGCGCTTTTCCTGATTGGGG
>CAZBNU010000015.1:22100-37032 GCA_964493075.1 uncultured Nitrospirales bacterium
CGCTGGGTTCGCTGCGGTCGCGGGCTATGTTTTGGGGTGGTCATGTGGTGGGGAACATGAAGCGGGATGCGCAAAAGGAACGCATGCCGTGGGTCTATGATCATTACTTCGACTACTACTACGGCGGGCTGGAACATGGCGCGGCAGTCACCGCCGAGGCCGTCCGCTACTACTATGCGCGGTTGACAGGCAGCCATTTTTTCCAGAACACCCCTCCTTACGCGCCCTATGTGCAGCATGAAAACGGGTATGTGCCCCGGTTGCAAATCAGCGAGGCCCACCTCATGGCGGACCAGCCCCATTACAACGCCGGGGGCGAACCTTTCCTTGAGATTGGCGGCATAGGCGACACACAACGTGTGGGTCTCATACAGGTTAATTTGGAGGAGGTATCGCCGGACTTTACCCTGAATACGGCGCAGATGCGTTTGTACTGTGCTGGTATAAAGGGAACCGCGGATACGCCGTTGACCCTGACGGCCTACCGGGTATTGAAGCCGTGGCAGGCAGGAACTGGCGCCACGGATGATGTCAGTGGGGTTGACGGACGCAACGCAGCCGCGGACGAATGCTGCTGGCAACACTCCGGCGTGGGTTCATGGGGGAAACCGGGATGCAACGCCCCCGGCGAGGATTACAAGGCAGCACCGGAGGATTCCATTACCCTATCCCCGGTTCAGGAAGCGGGACAGTGGGTCATTTTTGACATCACCAGCGCCACCAAACACTGGCTTGCCCATCCCAAAGAAAACCACGGACTATTGCTTCGACAGGAAACAAACCAAAGCCATGCGCCCACAGTGCAGTTCTATTCGTCTCACGCCTTCAAGGGCTGTCCCGACGGCCTTTGCGGCGGCAAGCGCGTTGTGTTCCGCCCTGCATTTATTCTTTATTAGGTGCCACATCCGGGTGCAGTAGGGGCAGAGCGCTATGCTGGACCGCGCGGGCGATCGGCAAATCCTATTTGGTGCGGCGTCGTATCCCGAGAGCCGCAACACCGGCGCCCAGCAGTAGAACTACAAACGGCAAGGCATGTACCGGTACATCGGGTTCAGCCGTCACCAAAACCGGTGCGGACGCAGCAGCCGCAAAATTACCGGCAGCGTCTATGGCAGTGCCTGCGACAATGGTAAAGCCCAGCGTACCGATACCGGTAATGTCGCTGAGGGTCACAATATAACTGTTGTCTTTCGCGGACACCACGGTCACCATCGCCGTCACATCGCCTGTTACATCCAGCGTGATATTATTTTCCGTCAACCAACTGCTTTCTTCCCCTGTGTAATCCACCGTGAAATCCACATAATCTCCTTGGGATACAATCGCCTGGGAAGGCGGCCCAATAACAATATCCGGAGGAGTAATGTCGTAGGTTACACTGTTGTTTGTGCTGGTGGAAGCCGGGTTAGACATCGCGAAACATGCGTCAATTATTACCGCCGAAGGAATGTTCGCTACAATAATGCCATCACCTTCTATCCCTGTCACTTCTACCGTATAGTGCATGTTATCACCGCTGTTTGTCACCGTGTAGATGGTCACGGCAGTCGTGCTACCCGAAAAATCAACATCTACGTCATCGCCATCATCGGTATCAAACCCCGTTACCGGGCGACTGAATACCACATCGAACACAATAGGTAATGTATTCGTCGGGTCTGCCTGGGAAGCCGCCACATTGATGGTTGCCTTAATCGGGAACGGCGTCAAATTACCCTGAAAGAAGGGATACGAACCGTCTTCACAAATATCCCAGACGGTGACATAATCCCAGTTTACAAAAGTCGCCTGCTGCATCATTTCTGTTGTGGTTTTGCCAACACCGCCATCGGATACTGTCTGTCCCGAGCTTTCTATGTCCCAGTAACTTCTGATAGCAAGATTGCTGTAATCGGTTCCCACGAGACCGCCAATCCAAGTATTACCCGACACATCGCCTGTGCTGTAGCAATTTGTAATGGTGCTTTCATAGGAATAGCCCACAAGACCGCCAACATGCCTCCCCCCACACACAGTACCCATGCTATAGCAATTCATGATGGTGCTTTCATAGGAATAGCCCGCAAGACCGCCAACATAGTCTTCTTCACTGGACACATCACATGTGCTGTAGCTGGTCATTATGCTGCTTTTATGGCTAGCATAACCCGCGAGACCGCCAACATAGTCTTCTGTACCCGACACCACACCTGTACTGTAGCAATTGGCAATACTGGTGTAGTCGTAAGCACGGCCCACAAGACCACCAACAAGAGAATTTCCCGATACATCTATATTTTCCAACGCCACATTACGGATGGTAGCACCTAGTGTATCACCAAATATTCCTACGTAATTTTCTAAAGGCCGGTTTATGTTCAATCCCGTAATAACGTATCCCTGACCGTCAAAGATACCGGAGAACGGAGTTCCCTGATAGCCATTTGTTTCGGAATCTGTGTCCGGTGCGATGGGAATAAAACCAACACCGCTGTTCCACTCTGAAGTGCTACTGGCATCAATATTATTTGCAAGACGGTAGGCATAACTCAGAGAGTAGTCCGGGGTGTTACCAATGATCTGCAGTTCATCAACATCGTTGATTTCGATCCAGACCGGTACAGTAGCTATAGCAGACACATTGGCGCTGATGCCACAGACAGTAGCAGCACTGCATATACTCTCGGGAACAGCAAGAACAATCATACCTGTACCGGAAGCTTCTGTAACTTTAACCGTATAATTTCTGTTATCACCTGTGTTGGTTACTGTGTAGGCGGTAACCATCATGGAACCCCCAGAGAAGTCCACATCAGTACTGTCAAAGCCGGTAACGGGGAGACGAAAGTTTACATTAAATGTTACTGGAAGATCTGATGGGCTAGCGGCTGCTTTTATAGTTACAACCACTCTGTTGTCGGCAGGATGGAATTGGAGGTAGGGATAATAAACATTTTCACAGATACCCCAAACCGTTGTAAAATCCCAGCCGACAAAGGTTGCCTGTTGCATCATTGCTGCAGTGGTCCTGCCCCTACCGCCAGCAGATACGGTTTGTCCCGAGATTTCTTTATCCCAGTAACTGCTCGTAATAGTACTGCCTATATCGGCATCACCCACAAGACCACCGACATAATCATGTCCCGACACAGCACCCGCGCTGTAGCTACTCGTGATACTGCTATCTCTGTAGGCATTACCCACAAGACCACCGACATAATCATGTCCCGACACAGCACCCGTGCTGTAGCCACTCGTAATACTGCTATCTCCGCGGGCATAACCCAAAAGTCCGCCAACCTTATCTTCTCCTGACACAGCACCCGTGCTGTAGCTGTTTGTGATACTGCCATAGGTACTACCTACAAGACCACCAACAGAGTCTCCTATACCCGACACCTTCCCCGTGCTGTAGCAGTTCCTCATGTTATCATAGGCACTGCCTACGAGTCCACCAACCCCACCACTGCCTGACACGGCTCCTGCGTTGAAGCAATTTGAGATAGTACTGGGATAAGCAGATTCGCCCACGAGACCACCAACACTGCCGTCTCCCGACACAACACCCGTGCTGTAGCAAAACGTGATAATAGTTTCGTCGTCGGCATAGCCCAAGAGTCCACCAACATCGTTGCCTCCAGATACAACACCTGTGTTATAGCTGCTCGTAATACTGCTTTGCCACGTATTACCAACAAGACCCCCAATCCGGAAATTTGTTCCTGAAACAGTACCCGCGCTAAAGCTTGCCGCAACGCTGCTATACGACATATCACCAACAAGCCCCCCAATCGAAGACTCACCTGAAACAACACAACTACTATAGCAATCCGTGATACTGCTTTCATTGACTTCGCCCAAGAGGCCGCCGACACAAATGATGTTAAAACCGGAGCCCGACACATTGCCCGTGCTGTAGCAATTCGTGATATTACTTTCATATGCACGTCCCACAAGACCACCAGTATACCGCGACCCCCCTGTCACATCCATATCTTCCATTCCTATATCTCGGATGGTAGCGCCAATCGTTAAACCAAAGAGGCCCGTATAAAATGCGGACCGCTTAATGGTTAATCCTGTAATTAAGTTATATCATTCCCGATGGGCTTAAACCCCGCCCCGCTGTTCCAACTGGCTGTGGCACTCGCATCAATATCATTGCCAAGCACATAATCACCATTCAACGGATAGCCCGGATCATTGCCGATCAGCTGTAGTTCGTCAATGTCATTGATCTCAATTTGTGCCATCGCCGGGGCAGCAATAGATAACACAATTAGCATAACGCCTGTTACATACAAGCACTTGTTAAGCCGTTTCATGACTTCACACCCTTAAACCTTTTTTATGGTCAGTTTGGTTCACCACCACACCATTAACATAGATTATACCATGGAGTATGACGTTTTGTATATTTTTGTAATCTCTATGGGATTTAAGAATTCCTTATAACACGGCACTATTGTGCGCGTCGGTAAACTGAGGAATTGTCTTAGTTGCACGCCATTTCGGGGTAATGTCGTACCCCCTTCGCAACTTCAGATACTGTTTCTTTCGAGAAAAGACCGCAGAGTGATACGCTCATATTGTTCAGAACTCTTGAACATATCTGAAACGCGAGCTTATTCTTCCGCTTCCCCGTGGGTCAGTATGCTCGAGAGGGTTTCGCCGGTGGCGGTCCGCACACTGTGCCACGCGGCGAGCAGGGAAACACGGGCCAATGCCAGTGTTGCCTGCGCTTCCACCAGGTCCCGTTGCGCCTGATTCAACAACGCCAGCGAGGTCAGCCCTGCTTGGAATTCTTTCTGCACCATGTCGCGGTTTTCCTGCACATAAGCGGCATTTTCCATCTGCAGACGCAATTGCTCCTGTGCTGTTTGCAGACGTACCAGGGCTTCGCGCACATCCTGCGCTACCGCAATTTCCGCAGCCTGCAAACGGTACCCGGCTTCCTTGTGTGCCTGTCTCGCTTCGGCAACTGCTGCACGTCGTTTGCCCCCGGAGAAAAGATTATAGGACAAATTTACGCCGATGCTGTCCGAAACGTCCTGACCCTCAAAATTGCCGCTGCCGGATCGGGAAGCCTCTTTCGAGGCAAAGGCCGCAACTGTGGGGTAGTAGGAAGCCTGTTGCAGGCCCACATTGGCTTCGCTGCGGTCAACAGCGTAGCGGCTGCCTTCAAGATCGGGCCGCAACGCGCAGGCGTTTTCGTACAAGGCATCATAATCGGGCAGGGAGAATTCCGGTTCATCCGCCGGCTCGAGGGGCGTTAGCACAGTGCCTTCAGGCAAGCCAGCGTCGGCAATGCCCATGAGTGATGCTAATGCAATTAGTGCCAGGCGGAAGTCCTGCAGCGCGCTGATATGCTGCGCCTCGGAGGCACGGGAACGCACCTCAAAATTCAACACTTCGGATCGCGACGCTGCACCTGCTTTGTTTCGGGCGTGGGCTTCCTTCAGCAATCTTGTGTTGAACTCTTTATCTGCCACTGTAATCGTCACCCGTTCGTTGGCCAGCTGCGCGCCGTAGTAGGTTTGCGCCACCGCTTCAAGCATTAACCGACGTGCTTCATCGGCGGCGGCGGCAGTCTCCTTTTCTCCAAAACGCGCCAGGGCATAGGCGTGTTTGCGGGCGAACCCGGTAAACAAGGCATACCCCACGCTGACGCTGACACTGTAATTGTCCACCGATTCCGGCACAGCCTGATAAGCGGCACTGGTCTGGTACGCTGAGGTGGCCAAGGTGGATCCAGTAGTCAACGGGGAAATTACCGGCATGAAAAGGGTTCGGGACAGGGTGGACATGAAACCACCCCGGATGCTGTCCCGCGCTTCGCGAACCGTGCTGTCCGGCAACTCGGTATGAACGGCGTTCCAATCAAGGTCCACCGTGGGGAAAAAAGCCGCACGGGATTGTCTTACCCGTTCACCCGCCTGTCGCACCCGCATTTCCACTGCCTGCAGATCGGGATTGTCGGCCAGGGCGCGGCGTTGTGCGGCCTCAAGACTGAGCATCAGGGGCGGCGATGCTTCGATAGTGCCCATATCCACGGAACAATCCGTTTCCGAAAAAGCAGGGACAGCAAGCATACAGAAGATCAGCATAACGGGTAACGGTTTCAGGTTCATGATATTCTCCAGCAAGGACAATGTCTTTACAGGGGTTGCGCTAAAATGCCTATTCATTGCTCTGGCCCTCGGTGTAGGCAGGTTCAACTTCCACATTAGCGACCCACACGCCGGAACGAAGCCACCGGACAACACGCCGCATGTCGTTCAGTATAAACAGCAGGCTAGGCACCAGCAGCAGCGTCAGCAGTGTGGCGAAGGCAACACCAGCGGCTATGGAAATGGCCATGGGAATAAGGAACTGTGCCTGCATATCCTGTTCCAGCAGCATGGGCGTCAAGCCGCCCACGGTGGTGAGCGAGGTTAATAGGATGGGCCGGAACCGCCGCGAACCTGCATTGCAAACCGCGGTCACAAATTCAATGCCTTTTGCCAGGTTCGTGTTGACACATTCAATAAACACAATGGCATCGTTAACCACCACGCCCGAAAGGGCAACCATGCCGAACATGCTCATCATGGACAGGTTGTAGCCCAGCAGCAGGTGGCCGATTACTGCGCCAATGATTCCAAAGGGAACCGTGACGAGAATAACAAAGGGCTGCATATAAGAGCGGAACATGGTGGCAATAATAATATAGATGCCGAGCATGGCCAGCGGATACAACACAAACAGGCTTCCCAGCGACTCGGCGGCGTTTTTCTTTTCCCCCTCAAAAGAGAATACGATACCGGGATATTGGGCACGCAATTGGGGCAGGTATTCCTTTTCAAGGTCAGCGGTAATTTCATTGGCATTGCCACGGGCAAGCACTTCCGCAGATACCGTAATGCGGCGCATACCATCAGTGCGGTTGATAACCGATACGCCGGGCCCGTACTCAATATCCGCAACAGAACGGAGCGGCACTTCCTGTCCGCGTGGCGTTCGGATACGGATGCGCTCGAAGTCGTCCAGGCTGCGCCGCTCATCCAGGGGATAACGCACACGCACGCGCACATCATCCCGTCCACGCTGAATTCGCACTGCTTCTTCACCGAAGTACCCTGCAAACACCTGTGTGCCTAGGTCGGCAACAGTAAGCCCCAGCGTGTGCGCCTCAGGTTTCAGCCGCATCCTGAATTCATTCTGGCCGGGACGAAAATCGTGTTGAATTTGATACACGGCATCATAAGTGCCCAGTTTTGTTTTTAATTTCTCTGCAGCCTCCAGCATCTTTTCCAGGGAACGGCCCCGCAGCCAGAGCTCAATGGCCGCGCCAGGAGGCCCAGTCTGCAAGCCTTCAATCACCAGCGATGTGGCCCCCGGTATGGCCCCCACCTCTTCCTCCCAGGCCGCAAGCAGGTCAAAACTGGACACGGTGCGCTCTTCCGACGTGGCAATTTCCACACGTACACCGCCCACATGGCTGCCTTTGCTGCGCGTATAGGGATCTATGGCAGAACCAATAAGGGAATAGATATTTTTAATCAGCGGCGCGCCTGATGCGGTCGGAAAACGTGCACCCACCTTCTTAACAGATTCTTCCAACTTGGCAACGGCATTCTCTGTGATTTCCAGCGGCGTACCATTGGGGAATTCAATGCCCGCTGTAACAACATCGCCATCCAGTTCCTGGAACAGCACAAACCGAACCATGCCGCCGCCAACGATGCCGCCCATGATAATCATGAGGGCAATGGCGATAGACAGCGTAATATAACGCCAGCGCAACGCTAGACGCAGCAGCGGCTTGTAGCCATATTCGATAAAGCCCATGAGCGCCGCGTCCACGCCGTGATGAAAGGCGCGTCCGAAGCGCATGATAAAAAGGCCGTTTTGCATGGGTCGGTCAGGCGCCGGCAAATGATTCAGATGGGCAGGCAGCAGTATGAGACATTCAATAAGGGATATGGCAAGACACGAAATAACTACCACGGGCAGTTGAAAAATAAACTTGCCCATGATGCCGCTCACAAACATCAGCGGGATAAAGGCGATAATGGTGGTAAACACTGCCGCAAGCACGGGCATGCCCACTTCCATCACACCATCCACCGCCGCCTGCAAAGGCGGCGCGCCATTCTTCCGCGCCACATAGATGGCTTCCCCCACCACAATGGCGTCATCCACAATGATCCCGATAACCATGATCAATCCGAAGAGGCTGATCATGTTGAGGGTGGCGCCTACCGCCCACATAATGCCCAGTGCGCCTGCAATGGAAATGGGAAGCCCCATGCCAGCCCAAAAGCTTAAACGGATGTCCAGAAACAACCATAACAGTGCAAATACAATGATAATGCCCATGACCCCGTTGCGCGTAAGCAGTTGCAACCGCGCCTGAAGAATATCGGTGGTGCCGCCCCAAGGCTCCAGATACACCCCCGGAGGCAACGTGGCCTGTTTCTGTTTGATATAGTCCCGGACGACGCCGTCTATGGCCAGCGTATCTTCTTCCGAGGTTTTCTGCACC
Organism: uncultured Nitrospirales bacterium; assembly: GCA_964493075.1. Classification (GTDB taxonomy): domain Bacteria; phylum Hydrogenedentota; class Hydrogenedentia; order Hydrogenedentales; family CAITNO01; genus SLFT01. Next base: position 30,607 of record CAZBNU010000015.1, read on the forward strand.
ATCACTGAGACGCACCGCTGTCCGTTGAACCTTGAAAACAGGGCGTTCTCATCGAAGGTGTCCCGAATCTCGGCGATGCGGTCCAGCGTAATCACTTCCCCGTTGGGACGGGACAGCGCTACAATCTTTGAAAAATCCTTGCCGGTATAATTGCGGCCCAGCGTGCGCAGCCGTATCTCTTCGCCCTCGGTGCGCATCACGCCACCTGGAAAATTAAAACTGTTGGCACGCACAATCGCAGCCACCTGGCTGAAGGTCAGCCCGTACTCACGCAGCCGCTCCTCCGATACTTCGATGCTGATCTCATAGGGACGTGCCGCCAATACCTCGGCCTGGGAAACACCAGGAAGTGCAAGCACTTCGTCCTTGATGTTCTCGGCCCATTCCTTCAGTTGCCGTTCCGATGTGGCATCGCCGTACAGGGAAAGCATGATCACTTCACTGCGCAACAGCATTTCCTCGGTAATGGGACGTTCCGCATCGGGCGGAAAGGTGGAAATGGCATCCACCGCATTGCGCACACGGTCTTTGACATAGGCCACATCGTAATCGTCCTTTACCTCGATCATCAGCATGCCCATGCTTTCCGCGGAAATGGTGTCAAACTGGCGAATGCCGGGAATGCCCAGAATGGCGCGCTCAAGTTTTATGCAGATGCCTTCTTCCACGTCTTCTGGATCCGCGCCAGGCCAGGGCACCGTTACCGTGATCATGTCCAGCGAGAATTCGGGGAAGGTTTCGCGGATCATGTACCCCGCAGCCAGCAGTCCTGCAAAAACGATCAGTCCCAGCAGGATATTGGCAAATACACTGTTACGCGCAAAGGCACGCAGGATTTTTCTCATGAAACCGCCTCCTCACCAGCGTTCACATTCAGATCAATACTGGAAATAATGGCGTCTTCCACGTATTCAAGCTTGGAGTTCGGCAGCGGATTAAGCAACCGCGTAATAATAACCAGTTCTCCCGGGTTCAGACCGGATTTTATAAACGCCTGGTCGTTTTGGGTGCGCAGTACCTCCACATCCCGGGAAAGCAGGCGGCCTTCCTCTGACACATAGACCTGGTTTTCAAAGGTAACCGCCCAACGCGGCAAGCGGTACACCTGTTTCATGACCGTTCCCGGGATTTCCACGCTGCAGAACATCCCGGCAACCAAGGGCAGCTTCGAAACACCTGCCCGGGCTTCTTCCCCGGTAATACGAACCGCCACCGTTATGGTTCGAGTCGTCTGGTCAAACGCGATGACCCGGTCTAGCCGTCCTGTCCAATACTGTGAATCAGGCGCTTCAGTCCAGAATATGCGACAGGCAACGGGTTCAACTGCGCCAAACCACGAACTATCCGTGGCAACCGTTTCGGTCTCGCTAAACCGCAATCCGGCGCGCACATCGCGGCTGTCCAGCGGCACACTGATTTCAAGGATGGAATCGTTCGCCAGGATCAGCACCGGCGCACCTGGAGACACGTACTGGCCCTGTTCCACCCTTTTTTCCTGTATGCGCGCATCAAAGGGCGCTTTGATCACGGTGCGCTCAACGTTCAGTTCTGCCAATTGCAGCGCAGCTTCTGCCGACGCCAGACCCTGCTCCGCTTCAGAGATGCGTGCCGGATAGAGCGATACATTCTGGGTCATGAGATCCAGTGCGTCCCGCGCCTGGTTGTAAGTCAACTCCGCACGCTCCACGTTGGATAGCGCACCCACCTCTTCCTTTTCAAAAAGGCCCTTTAAGCGTTCAAATTCATTGCGTGCCAGCACACTGTTTCTCTCCAGTGTGACCAGGCGCTCCCGATCCGACGCATACTGGGTGCGCAGCCGCGCCAGACTGCTGCGGGCCTGGGTGACCTGGGCCTGCGCCTGTGCCAGCCGCGCCTCGTAATCACGCGGATCAATCTCAATAAGCGTTTCGCCCGCAGCAATGACTTCGCCCACGAACAGCCGCTCATGAATACGCGCCACATTCCCGCTGACCTGCGGTGTAATGGGCGCTATTTCAATCGGCATCGCTTCTCCGTGGCCAACGATCAGCATGGGCACATCTTCCGGAACCATGCGTACCAGATCAACGGCAAGGGACGGTTCTGGCGGCATGGTCTGTGCCGGGGGCTGACGCATGGAAATAAGGAAGCCAGCAGCCAGAAAAGCGGCCACAAGAACAGCAACACCAATGGCCAGAGTTGCCATCGGGCGCAGCAGGGAAATACCGGAAGTGTTCATATAGGAAAATTCTCCAGAGGGGTTTGATCCGTATTACGAAAGGAATTGCGAAGGAACTTATGGCGACAGAACTTTTCTGATTTTACGGCCTACCTGAAGCCACTTTAAGGAATCCTTCTCGCCCAGTTTGTCAAGAATATCGGATACCACTTTTTCTACCACCTGACGATGACTTTGCGTTATCTTTTTTCCTTTGGCGGACAACTGCAACTTTACCGTGCGGCGGTCTTCCTCAGGAATATACCGTTCAACAAGATTCAACTCAACAAGCCTTTCCACCATGGCAGAAGCGGAAGCCGGAGATACTTGCAATGCCTGCGCCAACTGCTTGTTGCTTATTCCCGGATTTGTTGCGATAATTTCCAACGCACGAACTTGCGGTAGTGTGACTGGCATCTTGACACAGACAGCACCTTCAGATTGTGCGTCGCTCAAAAATCTGCTGATGATATGGTCGCGCACCATTTCGATGGTCGCCAGTATTTCCGCTACATCGGGGGTTATAGGTTTGTCCATGATACCGTCCCTTTAGATCGCAACACTAATTGTTAGACAGACTAACTATATCATATACAAATGAAAAAAGCAAAAAAAGATTGCGTTGCGGATATTGCCAAGGCTGGTGCCTTAAGGTGCTTATCGCTTGCTCTTCAAATCCGCGGCAAGGAGTAGCGCCCCGGCAATGACAACGTTTTCTTCGAGAGCGCATGGAACGATGCGTATGGTGTCGCGGTAGGGGCCGAAGATATAATGCGCCAGTTTCTCGCGTAACGGCTGCAACAAAATATCGCCCATGAGCGCCACCCCGCCACCCAAAGCAATACATTCGGGATGAAACAGAGTCACTACATTGCCAAGGGCAATGGCCACGGCGTTGGCAATAGCGTCCATTTCGGCGCACGCCATCGGGTCCTGTTGCCGTGCCGCTTCCGCCAGCATGGGACAGGTAATCTGCTGTGCATCGCCTCCGCACAAGTCGTACAGGGGCGTACCGCGCGGGATACTTTTCATAGCACGCATTCTACGTTCAATGGCCCAGCCGGAACAGAGGTTTTCCAGTTTGTCCACTGCGCCGGGAGTAGCGCTGGTCCAATCCGGCACCCAGGTGTGGCCGATTTCTGCAGCGCCCCGCCCCTGTCCATCGTAGAGTTTGCCGTCAATCACCAGTGCACCGCCGATGCCGCTACCGATATTCATATAGCAGAACTGACGCGTGCGGCAACCCGCCCCCAGACAGTATTCCGCCCAGCCTGCCGCATTGGCATCGTTGGCAACCACAGTGGGTAGATCGAATTTTTCCGAAAACCATTTGCGGATGGGGACGTCCTCCCAGCCTGCAATCTGGTGGGATACCAGGGCACGTCCTGTCAACGATTCCACAGGGCCGCCAAACCCGATGCCGATGGCCTCCACGGGCTTGTCCGCCGATTCAAGGAACTCCCGGGTGCGGTCGCTGGTCCAGGCGAGAATGCCGAAAGCGCCCTTCTCCCGATCCACAGTGCCACGCCGGTTCTCCAGGATAGTACCGTCCCGCATTCCCAACGCCACTTGCAGTTTCGTGCCTCCAATCTCAATCCCAATAATATAATTACCCTTCATACAAGCGTTTCCCACTCTGGAATGGGAACATAAAAGACATTCTCCACGCCATTTTTACTGGAGGTAAATACCACGCCTTTGCTGTCAGGCGTGAACGAACCGTGCGGATGAGTTTTGTAGTCGCCGACCAGATGTCCCTGGGTGAGCAGTTTCCGCTCGCACGTATCCACCTTCACCAGCCAGATGTTTCGGTCAAAATCATCCCCCAACGCCCACCTGCCGTCGGGGCTGCCATGGGTATGCCATGCCGGATACTGGCTGAGTAGTTTCATTTTTCCTTCGGGGCCTGTGCCCAGCGATGCTGTGGCAATGCCGTGGGGCTTCTCTTTCATGGTATCGTTATAAGGCCAGATGGTAAAAATGATGTTGTCGGCGTTCCACCATACCTCATGAGTGACCCACTCTTCATAGACCTCTTTGTACATGGGCTTGAGGTCGCTGCCATCAGCCCTTACAAACCAGGTGCGTTGGGGGGCATCGCCGCCCGTTTCCCAGCAAAACATGATCTCGCCCGCCCGAAACGGGTTCGCCTGAAAATGGCCCACCTTGAAACCTGTCTCCACCACCGTGCGCGTTTCCCCCGATACCAGGTCCACCGCCGCCACAGCACACTTCTCGCCCGTTTCATCCATCTGCGCGCCGAAATACAGGGCGCTGCCGTCAGCGTCAACCGTAATGTCGCCGGAATAACGCTGGTACGCTTCGGGAATCCTGGCCAGCAACTGCGGCCGCGCTTTATCATGAAATTCCGCGATGACATCCGTGGAGAATACTTCATGATCCGCAATGTAGAATAGCAGGTTGTCCTTCCAGGTCATAGTGCCCCGTTGATAGCCGCCCCGGATAATGGGGCGCACCTCTCCGGTCTGCATTTCAAGCAAGTGGGGACGCATCCCTTCTCCCGAGCGCCGCGAATAAAACAGAAAGTAGTCCATATCCCGCGTCCACATGGGATGGGTCTGGTACATGACTTGGTCGTCCGCCTCGCCCCGTGTCAGGTTGTAAACCGTAACCCCGGTCTTTTCGTCCATATAAGACGGGTAGTGATATTTCCAACCGGGGATGTACTGCGCGAAGGTAGCCCGTGGCAACAAAGACGCACCCAGCACAAGGGCGCTACCCTGTAGGAACATCCGTCGAGACAAGACGTATTGGCTGTTATTCATAGCACTTCTCCCAAAAACTTTTTTGCTCACTTCATCCGACGTATTTCTTCCGTTATCTGAAGCACACGGGACTGCAATGCTTCCAGATCGCCATCATTCTCAATCACCCAATCGGCAATGGCGCGTTTACGTTCCGGGGATAATTGGGCAGCAATGCGTCTTGCCGCGTCTTCATGAGAAAAATTGCGGAAGCGCACCAGCCTTTCGATGCGGGTGTCGGAAGAAGCAGTTACCAGAATCAACTCTGTCAACCAGGCATCCCGTTTCCCGGATTCCCCAATAAGCGCGGCTTCCACAATAACCGCCTCGCAGCCTACCGCATGGTGCGCCGTACATTGCCTGCCTACTTCCGCAATAATTGCGGGATGCAGTATGCTGTTAATCTGCTTGCGCAATGCGTCATCACGGAAAACCAGTTCCGCAAGTTTCTCCCTGGCGATGACGCCGTCCGAGTCCAGAATTGAATCACCGAAGGTTTCAAGAAGGGCCTGCCGTATGTCAGGATCGGTTTCAAGCAGCCTGTGGCCAGTACTATCCGCATCAATAACGGGAATGCCTGCATCACGGAAACATTGCGCAGCGGCTGATTTGCCGCTTCCAATGCCGCCAGTCAAACCGATAATCTTCATGATGCCTTTGTTGTTACATCCGTTGGGGGGTGGTTTCGCGCAGCCGCAACGTCAACATGCTCGCCAGCTTCAATGGGGTTCTGAAACGCAGCGCCAGATTCGTTTCCCCATCCCCGGGAAGCATCTCCTGGCTGGCGGTAATAGTTTCCGAGTCATGCACACAGGATGCGCGTACCGCACGCATGGTAACGGGCAGGCGCAACGCAATGGATTCGACCGTAAGCGGTGTTTCCAGCGCAATCCGCACCACCACGATCAGTTCCTGTCCTTTTTCAATCTGCATATCCATCTTACCCAGTGATACCGGCGTAAACACGGGGAGTGTAGTATTCAGCTCCGAAAGGGAGGACGGACGGATGATGAGGGAATGATGCAACGAATCATAATAAACGCCAGCAAGCGCCTGCAATACCGTCCACAAACCGAGATTATTGGGTAGAATCGCACGGCTGGTTGGCGGCTTCACCTCATCCTTGATCAAGTCCGCAAGGAATCCCTTTGTACGCCCCGGCTCCCCGGTTAAGTCGTGCTTGCTGAAAAAAGCCGCCGCAACGGCTGTCACGATTCTGGCATTTGTCAATTGTACGTCTTCGCTGCGGATCAAAGCACCACCGGAATTCTGTTGTAGTAATGCTGCGCCACTTTGTGGGGAAACAATACTGCCCAAATTCAGGAGTTCTGCACAACAGGCGCCCATTAGCGCTGTGGTTGACGGTATAGCTGCGGCAACAACTTTACTCCCCAGGGAACTCAGCGTTTTAAGTTTTTTCTCGTATCCTGCGGCAAGCGCCCGGCGCAAAGGATCCCGCTTCTG
>CAZBNU010000016.1:0-18761 GCA_964493075.1 uncultured Nitrospirales bacterium
ACCCATACCGGAAACTTCAGCCCCGCTTCAGCCAGGCCCAGGGGTAGCCGCAGATGGTGCATCGAGGGGCGCTGGCAGGATATTCATAACGGCAGTGCATACAGGTAACGGTTGCCGTTTTTTTGGCGCGGTCTGTTTTTGGCGGTAAATGTCTGTCTTCGCCGGAAATCCATTTTTCTTTCACGGGCGCAGTTCCGCAACATTATCTTTTATTTTTTGGATTATGCTGATGATGTCCTGCATATCTGCCTCTGACCCAAGCAACAACTGGTGCAGAAACCACATGCCGCTTTTATGGCAGAGGTCTTCTGTTACTGGGCAGTTACATTTGGTATAGTCATGGCCCTGGACATGCTGAAAAACAGGTTGCCGATAAAGGGGCATGGGATACCCGGCAGTTATGGGCAATCCTTCCGCCTGCGCAGCCTGAATGAATTTGTCGCGTGAACAACCGAATTGCTCCTCTTCGATGCGCAGACAGTAGAGGTGGTAGGCGCGACGGGTAATTCGGTTGCTGCCCCGTTGTGGAATCACACCTTCAACCTGCTCCAACGCATGATTCAATATGGAAGCGTTACGGGCTCTCGCCAGGGTCTGCACTTCCAGACGCTCCAATTGGCAAAGTAATAGGGCTGCCTGAAACTCGGTCAAGCGCGCATTGGTGCCCACGTTCACGTGATGATACCAAGGCGAACCAGATTCACCCCTGCCACAGTTAATTATGGACCGACAGCGCGAAGCCAATTTCGGATCGTTGGTGACAATAGCGCCGCCTTCCCCGGCGGTGATATTTTTGGACAACTGGAAACTGAAGAATCCACAACAACCCAGTGTCCCTGTACCGTGATCTTTCCAGCGCCCCCCCCATGAATGACAGGCGTCTTCAATCACAGAAACGCCGTGACGATCGCCGATAGCATTCAGTTTATCCATATCGCAGATGCGCCCACCAAAATGTACTGGCATAATGGCGCGGGTCTTCGGTGTAATGGCCGTCTCTACTAAATCTGGATTCATACACCAAGTATCATCCAGATCCACAAAAACCGGTATTGCACCCACTCGCAATACAGCACTTGCGGTTGCAACAAAGGTATACGGCGGCACAATGACCTCATCCCCGGGGCCGATGCCCAATGCCTGCAGAATAATTTCGCCAGCAGCCGTACCGCTGTTACAGGTAATGCACTGGTCAGCACCCTGAAACGCGGCATAGGCATGTTCAAAGTCAACCACCCGTTCACCAAAGAACCATTTACCGCTATCCAGCACGGACAATATCGCCTCGCGCTCATGTTGGTCATGCATCGGCCACTTGGGCCACGCTTTTTCTGTACTCCGCACCGGGGCGCCACCATATAGTGCAAGTTCAGACATGCTCATAGTACTCCTTATGAAAATATGCTGCTGTCCCATTTAGCGGGTACAGTCATCAATCTAAAAAATGGGACGTAATCGTCTGGTTACACGGAACAGATACTACAGCACCTCGGTGATATGGTTTTTTTCATCCACATGAACCACAATCGGATGGTAGGCAGCGGCTTCTTCAGTATCCATCTGTGCATAAGTGAGCGCAATAACCAGGTCACCGGGTTGCCCCAGTCTTGCGGCGGCGCCATTGAGGCAAACAACGCCACTGCCCCGTTCACCTTCAATAATGTACGTGGTAAACCGGTCGCCTGAATTGATGTTCAGCACCTGCACCTGTTCATACTCCAGCATGCCTGCCGCATCCATGAGATCACGATCGAGGGTCAAACTGCCTTTGTACTCAAGGTTGGCTTCGGTCACCGTAGCACGGTGTACCTTGCTCTTTAACATTGTCAACAACATAAGCCTATATTCCTTCTAGGTTGCGTTGGTATATGCCCGAAACCAATTCGGGTCACGTCTTTCGCATACCTGGGTCAAACTTGGTATTATCTATCAGTCGCGCCGTTGGAAGCAACGCAGCCACAGCCAGCGTTACCGGACGTTCAACAGCCTCGACAGGCGCCATCGTATCGCTATCCACCAGCGCAACATAGTCAATGGTCACATCGCTCATGGCACTGCGTACCGCATCCTTTATGGTCTTTGCACTGCGCTCACCTGCACGAAGCATGGACTCGGCTTCGAATAACGCCCGTGATATGCATAACGCATTCCGGCGGTCTTCTTCAGACAAATACTGGTTACGAGAACTCATAGCAAGCCCGTCAGACTCACGCACGATGGGCATTTCAACTATCTCAATGCCCATGTCTAAATCTCGCGCCATGCGTTTGATTACGGCACACTGTTGCGCATCCTTTTGGCCAAAGTAAGCGCGATGCGGCTTCACGGCATTAAAAAGTTTCGTTACGACAGTGGCTACACCCCGAAAAAAGTGGGGACGGCTACCACCGCATAACCCTTCGCTTACCTTTTCTACCAGTACATAGGTGGCATAGTTTTCCGTATACATATCGCAGGCAGTCGGTACATATACAGCAGCAACATTTTCACGCTTCAATTTTTCCAGATCGTCATCGAAGGGACGCGGATACTGATCAAAATCTTCCGTGGGCGCAAATTGCGTCGGATTGACAAATATACTTGCCACAGTCACGTCGTTATCACGTACAGCGGCACGCACCAGACTAATATGACCCGCATGAAGGGCGCCCATGGTAGGCACAAACCCTATGGTCTTTTCATGCTGCCGTTGTTCTTCCGACCAGGCGCGCATCTCTTTCGACGTCTGAATTATCTTCATTCGTAGCACTGTTCCTCAGAGGGAAAAACACCGCCCTTGACTTCATCCACATACGCCCCAAAAGCAGCGCTCATAGCACCGCGCACATCCACATAAGTCTTGGTGAATTTCGTCTCTCCCCAGCCGAGTATATCGTGATTCACCAGTACCTGGCCATCACAATCCGGACCGGCGCCAATGCCTATGGTGGGAACAGAAAGACTCAATGTAATTTCTTTGGCGACTTCTGCAGGGACACATTCCAAAACGATGGCGAAACAACCCACACTCTGCAGTTCCAGCGCTTCCATACGCAAACGGCGCGCCGCATTTTCGCCACGCCCCTGCACTTTATAGCCGCCCAACTGGTGTATGGACTGGGGAGTCAAGCCAATATGGCCCATAACAGGAATACCGGCCTTGGTGAGGTTTCGGATAACATCCCCAAAATAGATTACCGGCCCCTCAATCTTTACGCCCTGTGCTCCCCCCTCACTGACCAGTTTTCCAGCGTTGCGCACCGCTTCTTCAGGGCTTATCTGATAGGAAAGGTAAGGCATGTCAGCGATTACCATCGCCCGCTTGACACCACGGCGCACCATACGCACATGATGCAGCATCATGTCCATGGTCACTCCCAGCGTATTTTCCATGCCCATGATGACATTACCCATGGAATCACCCACAAGAATGGCATCCACACCAGCCTCGTCCATCAACACTGCCGTGGGATAATCGTAAGCTGTAAGTACTGCGATTTTCTCGTCTCTTGATTTCAATTCGCGAAACGAGGATGCTGTCAATGCTCCCATAATTTACCTTCCTGAACCGTGACGAACCCGTCCCGGTCCCTGGTTGGGCTCCAAGCGGAGCGGTTCAAGAATAACTAATAGCGGCACAAGGTGTTAAGGCGTCCAACGAAAGACTGTCCAACAACGCCTCCACCGATTTTCCCGTAACCGGGTCTACCGCGTGGGGCGCAATTTCAGCCAACGGCGTTAATACAAAGTGCCGATCGCGAAAATATACATGCGGTATAGTCAGTTCCTGCGTTTGCATCAGGGTATCACCCCATAAGATGATGTCAACATCCACCATCCGAGGACCCCAATGCAACGCTGATGTACGTCCTAACCGCTTTTCTAAAGCCTTCAATAAATGCAACAATTCAAGCGGCAAAAAAGCCGTCTCAATCTCTACTGCCATATTAAGAAACCTGGGCTGATCGGTCAGTCCCCAAGGCTCCGTTTCGTAAACACTGGATACTTTACGAACACAGGTACACGCAAAGGCGTTAAGCCCGGAAACCGCGCTTCGCAGCGTTAACAGGCGGTCTCCCAGATTCGCGCCTAAACCCAGATGAACCACAGACTTCTGTTCTATCATTAAAAACATCCATTACTAGACTCGTAAAGAGGATACATGGGCTTTTTTATGAAAATCAACTTTTTCTGATATTTTCAATAGGGCACAATGTACACAGACATTAAAAAGGAAACGTTGCTAATCCGCCATAACCCAACGAAACATAGGCCGCATTTGCCGAAAACCGCGCCTTTTCAGGATAACCCATAATCGGTACACTTGATTCGATTACCGGGGATGCCACGCCAAAATTACAGTGTGCCAGTGCTGCTGAACCCACAGCAACGCAAGCCTGATTATTTTTCACACCCAGTAGTGTACACCAACCGTCTGAAACGGCCAATTGGATTTTGCTGAAAAACTTGCCCTGATTATCTACTTGATAAACGCCAAGCATATAAACGCCCTGAGAATAGGGCATTACATCTGAAGAAACAGAAACGGATACATCGCCGCTTTCGTCATCCCCATAACCATTATGGTATTGTTGCCCGGCATACCAGACCTTGTCATTATCAACCAGGATATCCCAGTAGCCAGTTTCCATGGCGACCGAATCCAAAAGGCGCACTTTTTTATCCAACATTTCTGCGCTACGCAACAGGGTGACCGTTTCCCAGCCGTCTTTATATTGCTTATCTTGAAAAAGAAGACGATCAGTACCAGAAATGCGTTCCAGAAAAATACCAGGCACATTTATAGCATCCTCCATCTCACGGGTTGATGGATTGAATATCTGTAAATAGTAAGCGCATAGGCCCCGTTTGTCTGCGTCATTTCCAGCACGTATCTTTGAGGTAATATAGGCAAGACCCGCTACAGAATGGATGCTGGCGACCTCCTCGTATCCCAAACCGATGGTGTAAGCCGGATCGGAGCCAGCAAGATCAATCACAGAGAGTCCCTGCCAAGGCTCTTCATCACCATAAGCAACATCATAGACATCCGACATGCCACGTAGTATCAGGTAATCGCCTGCAAGATAGATGGCTTCACTACTGCTGTCATAACCACCCCAGTACTGTTTCACATTTTTGGCAGGCCGCACCACGGCATCTTCCATGTAAGGATAATAGCCATACCAGCCTCCCCACCAGGGTTCCATTGGCAAAGACCATTCACGAAGTACAACAGGCTGATCAGGAACGGAAAAATCAACCTGTGAAACGTAATATGACACGCTGTACTCAGGATCGTAAGTGTACACGCTGCCAGCCAGCACCACAGCATCATGCCAAACAAAAGCGTCCATAACCTGCCCAACGGGCAGTGCGATTGTTTCTCCGCAGATTCCTGATTCGGAATCAAATGCACGGATTGCCGTGTCCCCTTCATCGTTTCGTGCTATTACCTCGGCCACCCACCCATTGGGCAACGGAATCGCGTCCACAATATTCTCGGCAAGAGTAAGTGAAGCCACTAAGAAAGGGGACGTCAGGTCTGCATAATCAACCACAGCCAATTGTTCCTGTGTAACGGCATAACAGTAGTCCTCATGCGTAAAGGAACGGACAACGCTCCCCTGCAGGTCAACATAGCCTTTGGCGTCAAGTGCGTCACGAGACCAGGACACAAATTGTAACCGGTTATAATTGCCTGCTGTATCGGTCCAGCCGCTGAAAGGAATGAGCAGTATGTCGTCCGTGACGGTAAAGGCCTTAACATCACCATAGGCGGAAGACCAGGACCAATCATCGCCAAAACTTTCATAGGCAATACGCTGTGGGTTTTCAGGAACACTCACATCAAAAAGACTGACCATAACCCTGCGTCCCCCATCAGTATCATCTACCCCTAAAGCAATCAACCTGTCGCCACGTGGCTCGATATGAGTGGACCAGCCCGGAATTTTAAGTTCCCCTTTAACCTGCGGATTTGCGGGATCAGACAGATCCACGACAAAAAGCGGATCAACCGTAAGGTAGGTTACGATATACGCCAACGGGCCGTCAAAGCGGGTTGCATATAGTGTTTCACCGGATGCACTCTCCAGTGTGGTTCGGCCAAGAGTCGCCATGTTATCCGGATCGCTGATATCCAAGGTTGTGACATAGGTTTGCCGGTTTGGCCAGCCCGTATTGGTAACCAAACGCAGAACTCCGTTATAAGCATCCATCTTGAAGCGGTCTTCCATATACCCCGGAATTTGCGCCGTGCCACGCAACGCAATTTTTCCGGCAGGATCAGTGATGTCAATATAATTGATTACACTCGAAGAACTATTGTCGTTGTAATTCCAGTTAGTGCTGACACTGAAAATGGCATAGTTCGTCGCATGGATCAGGTTGCCATATCCGGAAAACGACAGGGTGTCCGTCACGGCAATATTTGAAGGGTCTGCCACATTAAAGCTAACAGCCCAAGTTGAACCGTAAGATTTTGCGGCAACATTCGTCTCAACGATACCGTTCCCTTCCGCTGTTTGATACCAGGTATAATCGCTACACACGGCATAAACAACTGACCCCACCATTCGGCTGTCTACCAGATCGCCTTCAAAGGAAAAAGAACCCTCCTGAGAAACGGCAGCGGGATCACCCACATTCAACACATAGATTTTGGAACCATAGGAAACTGAAAGCATGCCCGATTCATGGGTAATGTCCTGAGCATAACTGACCAGGATATAAGCGCGCCCTTCGGACAGATACAAGTCCCTGGGATAGCCCGAAGTTGGCGTTTGGGACAACACCTGCCGCGTTTCCAAGTCTACAATTGTCAATCCACGGTACTGATTAAGCACATAGAGCAGATTGTCCTGTTGACGAATGACATCAGGCTCCACAAGTTCACGTTCAGCGGAAGTGCTTTCGTCTGCCAATGCAACATCTTCCGTGGCGCCTGCCAGTAAACCATAGCGTGAATTACTGTAATCATCCGCGCTGGTAAACTCAGCCGTTGTCCGCGACCCCCACGGGCATCCAGCGAGCAATAGGGTTGACGATAATAACGCGATGACACATAATGTTTGCGCTTTCATGAATATTCCCTTTTCTCATGCGGTACTGTTGCGATACACATCCCCTACGCACCCTAAGTAGTATACCATAATCCTGCGATCTTGCAATCAGGGCAATCAATGGAATTAGACCAACAAAATCCGCTATGCTAGTAGCCTCTCCCCCATAGCAGACACTTCACGCAGAAAAGGAAAAATGAATGTTACAGGATAAAGAAGTCATCTTATCGGGCATACGTCCAACAGGTAGGTTGCATTATGGCAATTATTTTGGCGCCATCAAGCACTTTCTGCGCCTGCAGGAAACAGATTCCCACTGTTACTATTTTATTGCAGATTATCACGCACTCACCACCATAACAGATCGCCAGGAAATCTATCGCTCCACCCTGGAAATGCTGCGCACCTACGTAGCCTGCGGGCTTGATCCCGTAAAATCAGTGATTTACAGACAGAGCGACCTGCCTTGCACAGCGGAACTTGCACTCTTGCTGGGTATGCTTACGAATATCGGTCATCTTGAGCGGGGCACTACCTATAAAGACAAGTTCTCCAAAATTCAAAATGACCCCAAAATGGAAGGCAATCCCCTTTCCTACGGCTTGCTTGGCTATCCGGTACTGATGGCGGCGGATATTCTTATTGTGCGCGCCGATGCGGTACCTGTGGGCGATGACCAGCGCCAACATCTTGAAATGGCCTGCGACATTGCCGCCAAATTCAACCACCGCTTCGGTGAAGTGCTGCACATACCCCGTCCGTTGGGTCGGGATGCCTTGCGTCTACCTGGGCTGGACGGGTCAGAGAAGATGGGAAAAAGCGAAAACAACACGCTCGACCTGCTTGATACTCCGGATGTGGTCCTAAAGAAGATCAAGGCCGTGCCCACCACGACCGATCCCGCGCCACTTGATACAGACAGCACAGACCCGGAACTCGTCATAGGTAAAATGCCAGCGGGTGTTGGTGTGTTGTACCGGCTGCTCTCGCTGCTTGCACCCGAAGAAATCTATCTGGATTTTCTGGACCAGTACCGTTCCGGCGGCAAGTTCTATGGTTCCCTCAAAAAAACGGTTGCGGAGCACGTTTCAATCTTTAACGCGCCCATAATAGAAAAATACAACGATCCCGTCAATAACGACACTGCCATAGAGGAATTTTTGCGTGAGAACGCCAAACGTGTCACACCGGTAGCACTGGAAACGGTGGAGTCCTGTCGTGAAGCCATGGGTATCGGACGGAGTCTTTACCGGGCATAAAAGGGAGTAGCATGACAACAAATATAAGACTTGGCATCATCGGGCTGGGCGGCATCTGCCGTGACCGGCATCTACCGGGTTTCAAACGGATTGAAGGTGTCATAATACAAGCGATAGCCAACCGCACCTGTGCTTCTGCAGAACGAGCGGCAAAGGAATTCGGCATCCCTGAAGTCTGTAATTCATGGGAGAAACTTGTGGCCCGGGATGATCTTGATGCTGTTGTTATCGGGACATGGCCCTACCTGCATTGTGATGCAAGCGTCGCGGCGCTTCAATCAGGGAAGCATGTATTTTGTCAGGCACGCATGGCGCGTAACCTACAGGAAGCGAAACGCATGTATGAAGCCGCCGCGCAGTCAGACAAAGTCGCAGCACTCTGCCCGGTGCCCATCGGCATGCGCTATGACCGTGCAATAGACAGACTTCTTCGTGAGAATACCATCGGAAACGTGAGATACATCAGCGTCCGTAGTTTTTCGAGTGCCTGGGTGGATGCCTCTAATCCCATGACTTGGCGCAAGGATCACCGGTTGTCCGGCCTGAACATGCAAACTCTGGGCATGTACATCGAAGTAATCCACCGATGGTTTGGCAACACCCGCAGGGTAAGCGCAGAAACTTTTTTATACACGCAGGAACGACGCGACAGCAGCGGCGCTTACGTGCCAGTCCATATCCCCGATCAAATAACAGTAAATACGGTGTTGAATGATGATCTTCCTGTGCAGTATGTCATCAGCGGTGTATCAGGCATTGCCGAGGACACCATTGATATTTATGGAGACCGGGGCGCACTGCATTACGAGGTGAATCAGGACTATCTTTTCTATCGAGAGGACAACGCAATATCACCTGTACAACTACACCCCGCAGAAGAATACGATATTGACAACTGGACTGTAGAGCAGGACTTTGTGCTTGCTATTCGAGAGGGTATCCCCTATCACCCTGATTTTATCGATGGCCTTCGTTACATGCGTGTCGTACAGGCCGTTTATGACGCTGCTGCGTCGGGAAAACAGATTGAACTTTCACAAGACCTTTAATGGAGAACGGCAATTATGAACAAACAGCAGATAACCAATTATCTGGTAGACAATGGAATCGTAGCCATAGTGCGTGCAGACAGCGGCGATGGTCTGGCGCGTATAGTGGAAGCAGTCATGGAAGGCGGCGTGCGCTGCATTGAGGTTACCATGACCACACCCGGCGCACTGGCCTGCATCGAAACCGCTTCGAAGAATCTTGCAGGTGCGGATGTCTGCCTGGGCGTAGGCAGTGTGCTGGATGCCGAAACGGCGCGGCTTGCCATACTGGCAGGGGCACAATATGTAGTCAGCCCCATCACCGCCGCAGAAGTGATAGACACGTCACACCGCTACGGAAAGCCCTGTATGCCCGGTGCCTACACGCCAACTGAAATCTATAACGCCTGGATGTTGGGCGGAGATATTGTCAAGGTATTCCCGGCAAGTATCGGCGGCTTGGAGTATATCAAAGCGGTACGTGCGCCCCTGCCCCAGATTATGCTGTTGCCCACAGGAGGTGTGGATTTAAACAACCTTGCCGATTTTGTAAAAGCAGGAGTTGTCGCCATCGGCATTGGGAGCAGCCTTGTCAGCAAAAAACTCATTGAAGCGCAAGACTACAAGGGACTTACCGACAATGCCCGGCGCTATTCGGAAGCCTTTCAGGCGGCTCGCAACGCTGTATAGGAGGTCGTGTGGTTTCCGAGCAATTGCGGCTACAAGCCGTTCTTTTCGATTTTGACGGTGTTATTATGGACTCAGAAACGGCGCTCTACGAGTCCTGGCAGCGCACCTATGCCGCCCACGGATGCACTCTGTCCCTTGAGTTATGGGCAGCCAATGTGGGCGGCTATAATTATGAGGTTTTCCATCCCCTCGATTATCTCGAACAACAGGCAGGCAGACCTGTTGACAAAGAGGCTGTCAATGAAGCACGGCGCGCCTGCTACCTGCTACATGTCAATAAACTCGATGTCATACCCGGCGTAAGAAACGCCATCGCAGATGTCAAGGCCAGAGGATTGAAATTGGCTGCTGTTTCGAGTTCCAGCCAAAACTGGGTTCCGGTACACCTGAAACGCCTCGGCCTTTATGACAACTTTGATGTAATCGTCTGCGGCAACGAAGTAAAAAAAGTAAAGCCAGATCCAGCAGGATACCATCTGGCATTGGAACGTCTTCGGATTAAACCACAGGCAGCCTTTACCATAGAAGATTCGCCAAAAGGGATTGCCGCTGCACGCGCTGCCTCACTCTATTGCGTCGCTGTGCCCAATCCGGTAACCCGCGCCGCCAATTTAACGGGTTATGATAAACTGTTGCAAGGGCTCGACAAGCAGCCCTTTGAAGACGTTCTGAAAGAAGTGCAGCAGGAAATGTTCGCGCAATAGAAGCGTTCTGTTTAGGTAACCGTCATGCCTTTCCTATTGGCTTAAAAAAAATAAAATAATGAAAATAAGAATACGCAGTTGTGTGCCTTTTTACGGACCACACAACTGCGTAGTGAGTATTTCATTTCTGATTAACTGGGTTCGTTCACTTCGGGAATACTTGCAAGCCCCTTTTGCAGAGATTCGTCATCCAGTGCCACATCCACAAGTTTTCCGCTCAGGTAGGCGTCATAAGCCGTCATATCAAAATGCCCATGGCCGCTCAAATTAAACAGGATTGTTTTGGCCTCGCCGGATTCGCGGCATTTGATGGCTTCGTCAATGGCTGCACAGATGGCGTGGCTGGATTCCGGTGCGGGGATAATCCCTTCCGCTTTGGCGAACATCATGCTCGCCTTGAAACAAGGATTCTGAAACAACGCCACGGCACTAATGAGGTCATGCTTTTTCAGGTGCGCCACTGTCGCAGCGACGCCATGATAACGAAGTCCTCCCGCATGAATTCCCGGAGGCATGAAATTATGGCCGAGGGTGTACTGCTTCATAAGCGGGGTAAGCTGGCCCGTATCTCCGAAATCGTAGGCAAAGGGTCCGCGCGTAAGGGTCGGACATGCCGCTGGCTCTACAGCGATGAATTCGGTCTTGAGGTCATTTTTAATTTTGTCTTTGACGAAGGGGAACGCCACACCAGCGAAGTTTGAACCGCCACCACAGCAGCCGATAACGATGTCGGGATAATCGCCAACACTGTCCATCTGCAATTTGGCTTCTTCGCCAATGATGGTCTGGTGCATACACACATGGTTCAGCACACTACCGAGGCTGTACTTGGTGGTACCGCCGCTCATAACTGCAACTTCCACCGCTTCCGAGATCGCCATGCCAAGGCTGCCCGTGGTGTCAGGATAGGCTTCACGCAGTTTCCGGCCAACTTCGGTAACGTCGCTGGGGCTTGCATGAATGGTGGCGCCATAGGCCTGTATGAGACTTTTACGATAGGGTTTCTGGTCAAAACTAATACGCACCATGAAAACTTCGCATTTCATATCAAACATGGCACAGGCGATGGCAAGGGCGGTACCCCATTGTCCGGCGCCTGTTTCCGTACTCAGCGAATTAACGCCTTCTATTTTGTTGTAATACGCCTGGGCAAGTGCCGTATTAATTTTGTGGCTGCCGGAAGGCGTTACGCTTTCGTTTTTGTAATAAATTTTTGCGGGCGTTTGTAACGCCTCTTCGAGACGGTAGGCACGGCGCAGCGGTGTGGGACGGTACAGCATATACTTGTCCATGACTTCGCCCGGAATGGAGATTTCCGGTTCTGGACTCATTTCCTGCTGAATCAGTCCCATCGGAAAAATCGGGGACAGATCATCCGGTCCAACCGGTTGCTGGGTGCCTGGGTGCAATACCGGCGCAAAGGGTTGAGGCAGATCCGGAAGTATGTTGTACCAGACATCAGGCATCTTTTTTGCATCGAGCAAAATGTTATATTCACGCATAAAAATACTCCTCTCCACGGGGACCGGGAATGTTGATGCCGTTTTTCGTGCAACAGCGCAGGAATCCGGCATAGAACCTAATTACTTAAAGATACCAAATTCAGGAACATGGTGCATCTTCGAACTGCAGGACAAAACAAATAAATCACATGCCAATTGTTTTTATTAAAACCATCTTCCCTATGCGAAATACTATAACAGGATTGACTTTCCTATTCCAAATTACAACTTCTTTTTCATTCTGTTCCCATTTCGTGGCATGCTACCGCTCCTTTTTTAAAGAAAGTATCTGCTCCAATTGTTTTGCACCATCGGCGGGTGCGTTGACAGGACTACAGCGAGCAGGTGCATTTCCCTCAAAGGCCACCACATATCCTGTTGCTGGATGTTCTTCACCAGCGGGAAAATCGGTACTGATAACTTGTGCGCCGCTGGAAAATGCCACGTCACGGCGCGAAGTATCCCCCTCCCTTCCCTGTCTCAATCCGCCATCACTACGAACACGTAGCATCATGCCCTGTGCAAGTAATTCCAATATGGCGTCGCTGTACGGATTGTCCACCACAATGAAGGCACAATCATCCCGATCCGGCGAGGAGTTTACAAACAAGATGCGATCTTCCAGTGTCCGATGTGATTCTGTGTATGTCTGCCGTAACTCCCGGCGGTTATGCAACACAAAAAACACCTTACCCAAGGTGTCTTTGAGAGGAGGCCAGCCATTCGCCTTCACCGACGCTGTCAGCGTTTCATACTCTCCCCGAACATCGTCTGGCGTAAGCAGGGATTCCCGAGGAAACACAGATAAGATTTCCGCCTCCAACATTTCCAGCATGGGAAAATCAAGCGCCATTAGGGGACGACTGTCGAGGGCCGCTTCCGCTATTTTGAACTCCAACAAAATACTGATGGGAATATGATGTGGATTGTTTTCCGACCATGTCCACACGGTACGCAGACAATCCACAAAGGCAGGGCAGGTGCTTCCGGGGTCCACCAAAGGTACATGCATTACAGCAAAACCATCGGTAAAGGGGTGAATGTCGAGTTCAAAACTACGAACGCCATTGTCCAACTGTTCATTAAGCGGAGCATGGCTGTAATCCCAAGCCCGACTCTCTTTTGTCACCGACTGCACCGTTTCCATGAGCCATTCTTCAGGACGAACATGGTAACTGTTGTGCGTTCCTATCATCTGGATATGATTCAAACGCAGAGGTTCCGCGTAAGCCAGAAAAGACAGAAAAACAGCAAGAACAGCGGTGTAACGTTTAGTAAAATACATAGACCGACATTTCCTTTATTATGCGTAATAAACACCAAGTAAGACTTACAAAAATGCCATTGGGTTACATTGAGCAAATAATATGTCTGCTTTTGAGGTCAACGAGACGTTAACATTCTAATAGTCATTGTGGCGGGAAAATCTGGTAATAGCTATGAAAAATAATCTTATCACAGTAAAGCAATGCAGCAACCCGGCAGAAGCGGCATTTTTTGCCAGTTATCTTGAAGAAAATGGTGTTCATGCTATGAACAGCATGGAAACTATGGGAGCATGGACAGGCCGCTACTCACTCTTATCTCGTGGACCGGTGTTGCGTGTTCACGTCAGAGACATAAAAAAAGCGCGTGCCTTGCTGGCAAATCCGCCAAAACCGCTGGAGGAGGATATGGAGTTTACCTATGACCCTGTTGAGGTGGATTTTGTCCCCGGGGACCCACTGAAAAAATGCCCGCTGTGCGGATCGGAAAATATCGTTGCAATGTTCGGAAGCAACACGCTCGTATGGTTTTTAAGCCTGCTATCCTTTGGCTGGTACGAACCGACAGCAGATCCCATGTGGGTATGCCGGGATTGTGACTGGGATTCGCGCCGATGAATGGGTAAATAGTGTTCATGTATAAAGAAGGAACACAACAGTACGAAAGTGGGCGTTGCCCACAACCAAGTTTGATATACACAGGTCATTTTATATCGTCAATTCAACTTCTTTGTGTTTACAGCAGCACCACCCAAGAAACATATGTCCCATAAATCCCATCTGTCCCATTGTATTAAACTTTGCGAGGTACTATCGTTTCATCGGCGTATTCAGCCACGCAAGATTAAAACGATAATGCAGTTTACTGGAAATCAGATGGATGACGTTATCCGGGCTTTGGGCGGCCGCAAGGTAGCCCGCATGTTCCGCAGTGGTGTCCGTAGCGGTGAATCGCTTAGTGTGGCCGCCGCCGTCGTATTCCCCTTCTCCGGGAGTCAGCAATTTACGCACCGGCCAGGTTTCGCCTTCGTCATAGGACAGTGCGGCATACATGCCTGCTCCGACAAACTCTTTTCCATCGACATCCTTAAATGTCAATCCCTTTTTCTTGCGCAGGGTTCGCGGGTCAGTGAAGGACACAAACAGTATTGGCCCTTCTGCCAACCGTATCAGTACCAGACGTTGTCCGCCGCTGATAGGTGGAAAGGGACTTGCCGAGTAGGTCCACGTTATTCCCATGTCTGTTGAAATGCTTTTTGGCATAAGGTCATTGATGGAATTGCCTCGCCCCAATGCCATCAGCCGACCACCGGATAACTCCACGACACCAGCATGAATCCCGGCAATGGTGCCGCCTGTGCCGCCTTCAACAAAGCCCGGGGGTGGCGTACCTGCGCCGGGTTCAGTCCATGTTTCTCCGTTATCGTAACTGACATGAATGGCGGAACCGCCGTTGCCTCCAGTTACAGCATCACACGGAACAACAAGGGCGTCGCTACTGGTTTTTATAACCCCGGCGATAGGCATATTGCGAAGGCCATGCTCGCGGTTCATCCAGTGGGGCGTTGACCAGGTAGCACCGTTATCGTCGCTGGTACGCAGGAAAAGTGCCAGTGAACCCCAGCCATAACTAACCGAATTCCCCTGAAAATGATAGAGACGGTTGGTGTCCCTATCCCAATACACAGAGGTAGCGTGCATGTTTCTATCAGGTACCTTAAAGAAAAGCGACGGCGCATCCCAGGCCTCCGCACCGCGACGCAGACGGGCTGCTGCCACTGCCAGTTCACGGCCTTCTTCCTCGTTACAGGTATACCACGTGGCAAACAAATCGCCGTTCGGCAAAGCCATGATGTCGGGACAGTGGTTATGGTTCGAGAATAACGGGCCATTGGATTCGGGTGGTATGTTTACAAAGGAGATGGGTTCTTTGAAAAAAGGTTTGTCAGGGTCAGCAACCCCCGACCAGTTATGGACATCCTGCTGCACCCGCTGCGCCCATAAATTTGGTTCTGGTTCGGGCAGCGGTGTTGAAGTCGGCATTTCCGCCTGTACCACGCGGAAACCAATCAGCCAATGTTTGTCCTCCGGCAAAGCGCCGGAACGGTTTGCACTGCGCAAATATGACAATTCGACACTGTGGCTGCCTCCCCGTGTTACTTTGGAGATACCGGACGCATATCCAACGGGATCAGTTTGTGTACCTACAATGTATG
Organism: uncultured Nitrospirales bacterium; assembly: GCA_964493075.1. Classification (GTDB taxonomy): domain Bacteria; phylum Hydrogenedentota; class Hydrogenedentia; order Hydrogenedentales; family CAITNO01; genus SLFT01. The sequence goes on from CAZBNU010000016.1 coordinate 15,708, forward strand.
GGCCATACCAGTCCAGACACCACTCGTCCACCAAACCGTGCATATCCTGCAACCCCCAGGTATTGGGCGGGGTTGTGCCCACTTCCAGTGATACAGTAACCGGTTCCCACTCAATCTGCTGATGACGATGATAGAGTTCCGGCAACTCATCACCGGTGTTGTAAGCGGTGGTTGTTCCCGCACGACAGGCATATTCCCACTCCGCTTCCGTTGGCAGACGATAGGGTTTGCCTTCCTTCTTCGTCAGCCATTCACAGAAGGCAACGGCGTCGTTCCACGAAACGAACAGTACCGCTTCGTTACCCCTGGTGGACAACCCAGCCTTCCCGCGAAGTTCTTTGTGCGTAGGATCGAACTCTTCATATTGAGCGTTGGTCACCGGGGTGGTACTCATATAAAAAGGGGTCGTAATGACAACCGTATGCACAGGCTTTTCGTCATAGTCTCCAGACTCGCTTCCGCGTTCATAGTTGCCGGTTTCTATGCGCACCATCTTCATTCCCAGGCTGTTTGTAATACTCCCCTCCTCTTCACCAGCGACCTGTGCAGCAAAAACTACAACTACACACAGACACACCAAGGACAACATTTTGATAGTTTCTGCAACGAACGCCATTGTTATTCTCCTTGTTACTCTGCAAGCCATACCACAAAATTGCAGAGGGAAACCCCAACCATAACGACTCGGGGAAATTTTAAGACAGCAGGTTGGCGATACGCATCATGAAATCGCCGATGCGACCACCGTATTCTGGGGATCCGTCGTTGGTAACCCAACCCTTGCCGATGGCAGTTACGCTGTCCACCTCGTTGGCGAGCACAGGCAGGGCGTTTTCAATGCTGGAGAAACGCATGTGCACAAAAGGTTGGCGGCGCGTATATATCCCCCGGCCCGCTTTTGATTTTCCGGCCTTAATCTTGAGGTGACAGGCGATGTCCTCGCCGTCAATACTCCACTGATAAATGCGCTCCGGCTGCTTGGCTGTCCAGGCACTCATCTCCGGGTCGCCTGCCTTATTCATCTGACTGAGCGCCGTGGAAACCATATACAACGTCATCTTCACTTTGAGACGCGCCATCTCTTTGCTCTTCGGCTTCGCCGTGGGCATCAGAATCTTCATACCAAGAAGAATCTTGAATGTTTTCACCAGCAACCCAAAGTGACTGAATGCACCAGAAAACAATGGGCCTATCTGCGGAAGCGCCGTCGGCTTTCCACGGAACATATCATTCATCTTCTTTAGGGACGGAAATGCAAACAAGAGATCTGGATTTTCAATGATGCCTTGTTCCACACAGAAGGCACCATTTTCAAAAACAAGACAGGCACCCACGGGACCATCGGCATCTTCCGCACGAAATTGAATCCTGCCGGACACCCCGTGGAAGGCCTTCTTGATCGCCGGATCATCCTCAACCATCACCTTGATGACAGGCAACACGGCGTGCAGCACGATTCTACTTGTTAATTGTTCGTCAGAAAGCGCCATTATATAAAACCTTTAGGGGTTAGGGTTTCGGGTTTCGGGTCTATTCTGTCAGACATCACAATCTTCTCCAGACTTTCGCTGCAACGAGCGAATTAAACGGGACAACATTTTGCCCACATCTTGCATCATGTTCCACAACATTGTTGCCTTTTCACGGGGTAAAAAGTCTAGGCGGACAGCAATAGTAACATGGGTTTCAAGTTCAGCAAGAGAACCGCGCGCGATACTCAGATGATGCACATAATCACCACGATGAACACGTCCGTAGCCTTCAGCAATATTCGCTGGCACTGAAACTGCCGATCGTTGCATCTGGCTCATTAATCCATATTTTTCTTCTGCCGGTAACTCCCGGGTAAGTTCATACACCATGACGACCATATCAACAGCCTTTTGCCATAAATCCAACTCTCGATAAGTTTTCATAAGCCGGAACCCTATACCCGAAACCCAAAACCCTATACCTCATCCTCCCAGTCTTCATCTTCTTCAAACTCACGATTGAGAAGTTCGCGCACCTTCGCTACAATGCCGTCCGTGTCAATGTTGTGCATGTGCATCAGGTCTTCTGGATAGCCGTGGGGACAAAAGGTGTCTGGAATGCCCAATTTGGTGAAAGCGCATCCTTTACCGCTGGCGGCAATGACATCCGCGACCGCCGTGCCCAGGCCGTTGATAACGTTGTGGTCTTCCACGGTTACAATTCTGCGCGTATCAACCACTGCTTTCATTACAGCGGCTTCATCCAGCGGCTTCAAGGTGTGCATGTTCAACACACGGGCGGAAATATCGCTTTCCTGTTTGAGCACATCAGCAGCCTGCACCGCGTGAAATACGGTAGCGCCTGTGGCAATGATGGTCAGGTCTGTTCCCGAACGCATTTCAATGGCCTTACCGATTTCAAAATCATAATCTTCCGAAGTATTTATGTTCGGCTCAAAACCACGCCCAATGCGAATGTAAACCGGGCCGTTAATATCCATGCACGCCTTAACCGCTTTCGCTGTTTCAATGGCATCAGCAGGCACAACAACAGTGAGATTGGGAAATGCACGTATGGCGGAGTAGTCCTCCGTACCATGATGGGTGGCGCCGCCGGAACCAAAGGAGATACCTCCGTGGGTGGCAATAATTTTCACGTTCAACTTTTGATAGCATATATCCGTGCGCACAAATTCGTAAGCGCGACCGGAAGCAAACACGGAAAAGGTGGACACGAAAGGTGTCAAACCCGCTTTTGCTAATCCTGCTGCTACGCCAAAAAGATTTTGTTCCGCAATGCCGAGATTGAAAAAACGATCCGGATAGGCATCGCCAAAGGTACCTATTTTGGTGGATTTGGCAAGGTCGGCAGATAGCCCCACAATCTCTGGATACTGCTTGCCGAGATCAGTCAGCACAATACCATATATTTCCCGCTGCGTCATTTTATCCGCGTCATACACGGTCCAGGTGACGGTACTTTCCAATTTAGCCATAACTGTTAATCTCCAATAGAGCGTTTTGCTTTTTCAACCAGTTCCGCACTCAAGCCACCGTAGTGCCAGGCCGGATCACCTTCCAT
>CAZBNU010000016.1:18861-30354 GCA_964493075.1 uncultured Nitrospirales bacterium
GAACCTTCGTTGCTTTCTCCATCGCCGATGATGCAGTAGACTTTCCAGTCTTTCTTGAGCACACGCGCACCCAGCGCCATACCCACTGCTTCCGGAAGCCCATGCCCCATGGAACCGGTGGACGCTTCGCAACCGGGCACCTTCAGACTATCCAGATGCATGCCCAACATGGAACCTGTCTCGTTGAACTTGCGTAGTTCTTCAGGATCAAAAAAACCACGATTTGCCAATACCACTGCATGGCCTACACCACCGTGTCCCTTGCTCAACACAAAACGATCCCGATCCTCCCAATCTGGATTTGCGGGATCAATTTTCATGTATTTCCAGTAAAGCAGTGTAAGAATATCCACCATACTGAGGGCGCCACCAACATGGGCGCCGCCGGACCAGCCGGTAACATCCACTATATGGCGTCGTAATTTCTTTGCCATCGTCTGAAGATCATGGCGTTCTTGATCGGTTAAAGGCATAGATTCTCTTCCTGTTGTTTGTTGGGGGTCAGAATTTCCATAGGCTACTTTTCATTTCACCCGGAATGCTATTTATCCTTCAATGCTGCGAAAGCATCCTCGCAAATATCCAGCGTATACCTGATATCCTCTTCCGTATGTGCGGTGGACAGGAACCAATTATGATGGGACGTAAAAAACGCACCACGGCGGGTGCATTCGCCGCAAAACTCCTGTTGCAGCATCACGTTATCGTCGTTGGTTATACGCAGATAGGGCATGGACATCTCACCCGTAACTTTCATGGTATAACCGTAGTTGGCAGCAATTTCGACAATACCATCCGTCAGTTTTTTTCCCAAATCCGCCATCACCTTTGGCGCATCTAATTCCTTCATCACCCGCAAGCATGCCATTGCCGCCGCCATAGAACCGGCACAAAACCAAAAACTGCCGGTGTGGAATACCTTCGCAGCGTCAACCCGCAAGGCATCGGTACCGACCAGCGCCGAGAGCGCATAGCCATTGGCAATAGCCTTGGAGAAGCAAATCAGGTCAGGTTTAAACCCGTACTTCTCGCAGGAACCACCCAGATGAAGCCTGAAACCGGCGCGCACATCATCCACAATAACAAGACTGCCATTTTTATGCAGAACATCCACCACCTGCTTCCAGTAGCCCTCTGCAGGCAGCGCATTGTCAGCAAACACAGGGTGATGATAGGGCGTTGCCATAAATCCGGCGATGTCACTCCCCTGTTCAGCAATTACCCTTTTTAGGGCATTAATATCATTCCATGGAATGCGGATTACATTATTAAGGTCTTCAAGCAGAATGCCGTGATGGCCAGGGGATTGCATCCACGGCGTTGTACCGTGGTAGCCGCCCTGGATGGTGATAATCTTTTTGCGGTTTGTGGCGGCACGAGCGGTCATGACGGCAAGATTCGTCACATCTGCACCGTTCTTAGCAAAAAACGCCCAGTCCGCAATGGGAACCATATCAATCAACATTTCTGCCAGCTCCACCATGCGGGGTGAGGCAACAGAGTTAATATCGGATTCACGCCACTGCGATTCAAAGGCGGCATCCACTTCAGGATGGGCATAGCCCAAAGCCATCGGGCCGTAAGCGCACATGTAGTCAATGAACTCATTGCCATCCACATCCCAGAAACGGCAACCCTTTGCCCGCTCTGAAAAGAACGGATAGGCATCCACCGGCACATAGGGCGCAGGACTGAAATGACCGTAGACCCCGCAGGGAATCGCTTTCACTGCGCGCTTGAACCACTCATTCGATTTATCGTAGGTATATGTTTTCAATCGTAACGCTCCTGTGCGTTCTTATTGGAGATACAGTGCAACGCGGTCAAGAATAAGATTCGTATTGTCAATCAGGGGAATAAGTCCCTTGAGTTTAACATCGCCTGTGGCCACAGCGCCAAAACCATCCAATTTGCCATTGAACAACTGGTTTGCTATTTCACAATCCCGAAATGTAATAGAACCCGTCGGGTTGGTAGTTTTGCCGCGATAAGCGGTTGCCCTGCCATTACCGCCATACACAATGTGGGCATTGGGTCCCGCAGGCAAGACATTTAATTCCAGCGTGGCTGCAGGCATTTGTTGCCCCACGAGTTTCGCCACAGGATCAAACTGCACCAGTTCGCAAACTGCGAAGGCGGCCGTATACAGGGTCAGTGCTGTATTCACCTGCAGGTAGTCAGGATTTTTCAACAGTGTGTCGGTAGGTTTCAGAAAATATTCCAACCGTTCCGTAACCTTTGGAAACTCATTCTTCAGAAACCCAAGTTTAGTGAAACCGCCTGTCGGAATCGGCATGGCCTTGTTGTCGAACATGGCATTCAAATGCCCATGCGTCAGAAAAAATAACGACACATCTGCTGTTGCCGTGGTTTCAGTATCATAAATACAGGTACCACGCGAGAATTTCAGATAAACTGACATATCGCCGCGAATGGTAAACCGAATGGAAATCTCCCAATCCCGGATAATCTCCATGGTCTGCTTATCAAGCGCCGGAAGCTCTTCAAGATTCCGTAGCACTGCATTCAGATTCAATCGTGCTTTGATTTTATTGTCAACCATATATATTTCACCCTGCCCGTTTCGACATAATAGAAACATCAAATCAGTAAAAAGACTACCACAATCGCCTAATCGTTTCAACTTCCCTGTTAATTATCAGGGTTTTTCTTATACAATACCAGTAATGTTATCACCTACAGGATACCCTATGAACACAGAAATGTATGGCAGCAAATCAAAAGATGTCCTCTCCCCCACTTTTCTGCCCATGACACGTAGAGAAATGGATAGTCTCGGCTGGGAAGTGTTGGACATCTTACTGATTACCGGAGACGCCTATGTAGACCATCCTTCTTTCGGTGCGGCGTTGCTGGGACGATTTCTATCTAATGCAGGGTACAGGGTTGGGATTATCGCACAGCCTCGCTGGGATACGCCCGAAGATATGTTGCGTATGGGGCGGCCTCGACTATTCGTGGGAGTGACTGCGGGCGCACAGGATTCCATGCTGGCGCATTATACCGCTTTCCATAAACTTCGTCATGATGATGGATATACGCCGGGAGATAAACACGGGGCGCGTCCTAACCGGGCGACCATTGTGTACACAGGATTGGTGCGCCAGTCATTTCCTGGAGCACCTGTGATAATTGGCGGCGTGGAAGCCTCCTTGCGCCGGGCAAGCCATTACGATTTCTGGACAGACAAACTGCGCCGCTCCATTCTCCTGGACAGCAAGGCGGATTTGCTGGTATATGGTATGGCGGAACGTGCCGTTCTGGAGATTGCACAACGTCTGGATGCGGCAAGAGAACTGGTCGAAAATCCAGCCATACTGTTGCGTGGCATTCCGGGAACGGTTTTTGCGGCTTCTTCCCTTGAGCCTCTTCAAGAAGAAGGAGTGCTGCCTGATTTTAATGAGTGCGTCATGTTGCCGAGTCACGAGGATATTCTTGCCGATCCCAAATTATTGATGACGGCTACCCTGAAACTGGAACAACAGGTGCATCAGGGAACCCACTGGGCAGCACAGGCTTCTGCATCACGATGGGTCGTATTTACACCGCCAGCCGATCCTTTGAACCAATCCGAACTGGACGCCTTATACCGACTTCCTTTCTCACGTCGTCCCCATCCTTCCTATAAGAAAGTGATTCCTGCTGCGGATATGATCCAGTTCAGCATCACTGCACATCGAGGGTGTGCCGCAGGATGTACGTTTTGCTCCATCACGCTGCACCAGGGACGGCAGATACAGTCGCGCAGCGAAGCCTCCGTTCTGGATGAAGCACGGGCAATGACGCAACACCGCGACTGGAAAGGAAGCATTACGGATGTGGGCGGTCCCACAGCGAATATGTGGGGCGCAACATGTAAGGCTGACCCAAGAACCTGCCGTCGCGTTGACTGCCTTTTTCCAAAACGCTGTCCCCACTTTTCAACGGATGACGCGAAAATGGTTCAGCTGCTGCGTAAGGTTGCGGCCGTTGTGGGCGTTAAGCATGTCCGTGTTGCCAGCGGTGTCCGCTATGACCTGACCGATGGCAAAAACACCTACCTGCGCGCATTAACCCGCGAATTTGTGGGGGGACAACTCAAAATAGCGCCTGAGCATATCAGCAATACAGTAGTGCGGCTCATGCGCAAACCCAATGTGAAGCATTTCGAACATTTTCTCGACTTATTCACTGCCGAGTCCAAAAACGCTGGTAAAGAACAATATGTGGTGCCCTATCTCATCAGCGCCTTCCCCGGCTGCACCGACGATGACATGCGCGAACTTGCCCAATGGTTAAAACAACGCGGCTGGCGGCCCCGCCAGGTCCAATGCTTCATCCCAACACCAGGTACGGTCGCTACAGCCATGTACTATGCAGGTGTAGACGAAAAAGGCAACCCCATACCCGTCGCCCGTACCGACCGAGACCGCATGCGGCAACATCACATTCTCTTGCCTGTGGCTAAATAATCCTTGTAATGCTGCACTGATATAATACACATATTTAGCCACTTTCAACGTATAAAAACTTTGCTTTTATTTTTTCCCGTGGAAAACATGCGTTATAGCGTTGTTTTATGGTAAAATGCCGCGTTTAATTGGTGGGAGTAATAACCATGCATAAAGCCGTAGAAAAATTAGTATCACAAGCACTGGCTGAAGATGTCGGCCAGGAAGATTTAACCACAAATACAACGGTACCGCCTGAACTGCGTTGCCGTGCACGCCTTATTTCCAAGGGCGAAGGTATTTTGAGCGGCATGAAAGCGTTCCGCAGCGCTTTTGACTTAATGGAGGCCGATGTTCAGGAATGGGAGTCGTTGGAGGACGGCGTTCGCTTCACCAAAGGGGACTTGCTTGCCTCCTTTACCGGCAATGCACAGGCGGTTCTTACCGCAGAACGTACGGCTATGAATTTCGTGCAGCGTCTGTCCGGCATAGCCACACTTACCTCACAATTCGTTGCAGCCATAGATGGGCTTCCCTGCCGTATTTGCGGTACACGCAAGACAACGCCATTGCTACGGCAAATGGAAAAACGCGCCATCGTACATGGAGGTGGTTCCAATCACCGACACACTCTTTTTAACGGTATCCTGATCAAGGAAAATCACATTATGATGGCGGGAGGCGTTCGGGAAAGCATACGACGCGCCGTTGAAGGCACCCATCATCTCATGCGCATCGGCATTGAAGTAACCAATCTGGACGAGTTTGATGAGGCATTGGATGCTGGCGCAGATGTTATCATGCTAGACAACATGGATATAAATACAATGAAAGAAGCGGTGCGCCGCGCTCAGGGGCGCAAGGTGGTGCTGGAAGCGAGCGGAAACGCCTCTCTTGACCGTGTTCGAATCATGGCGGAAACAGGGGTGCAATTTGTATCTGTAGGCGCTTTGACCCACTCCGCAAAAGCCGTAGATATGACCATGCTTATTGAACATGTCTGATGTCATCAATAAATCCCTGTTGCCATTGCCGCAACTTGATACACAAATTGTAGGCGGCACCATCTGCTATTTTGAAGAAACAGAATCCACCAATACCCATGCTCTGAAAGCTTGTGAAGATGGAAGCGTCTTCATTGCAGAGAGCCAGACGGCGGGTAGAGGTAGACACGGTACCCGCTGGCACAGCGCCCCGTCTTTGGGATTATGGTTCAGTGTATGTCTGGCGGCCCCCCTGCGAGGCATCAATTTTGCCGCTGCTCTCGCGGTGCGCAACGCAGTTGCAGATGAAGTCGCTTTAACCGTAAAATGGCCAAACGATCTGTACGCTGGCCAACGCAAAGTGTGCGGCATTCTTATTGAACAGCGCAAAGAGTGGTTTGCGCTGGGCATTGGTCTTAATGTAAACCATCAGATTGAGGATTTCCCGCCGGCATTGCGCCACCGTGCCGGTTCCCTGTTGCTGGCTTCCGGCCATCACTGGGATCGGAGATTAGTACTCGTGCGCCTGCTGGCACACCTCGATACCATGGTGGTACGATTGCGGGAAGGCGAATGCAGCCGGATACGTGAAGAGTGGATAGACGCCTGTGCTATTATTGGCAGGCATATACGGCGCGGCACTGTCAGCGGATATGTCACTGCAGTAGATGACAACGGTGCGCTCCTTGTTGAAACTGAATCTGGAGTCCGTTGTATTACCAGCAGCGATATAGCCGTTTTGGGATAAACGATGTATAGCATCAGCAAAAGGTGATTGCCATGTTATTGGTAGTGGATGTAGGCAATTCTCATACTGTACTTGGCCTCTATGAAAGAAGTGAACTCATAGGGAAATGGCGCGTTGTTTCCTCCAACTATCGCACTGGCGATGAGTTGTTCATTCTGCTTACCATGCTTTTACAAAGCATCAAGGTGGAACCCCAACAGATCAAGGGGTGTTGCGTATCCAGCGTCGTACCACAGTTAAACGCCTCCATACAGTACGTCTGTCACCATGCCTTTAATGTGGAACCGCTCATGGTGGAACCGGGCGTAAAGACCGGCATCATCCTGCAGTGCGACAACCCGAAGGAAGTAGGCGCAGACCGTATTGCCAACGCTGCAGGCGCGTTATCCGAATATAAGGGGCCGCTCATTGTTATCGATTTTGGTACGGCAACCACTTTCGATGTGGTCACTGAACGAGCGGAATGGCAAGGAGGCGTTATTGCACCCGGCGTACAACTTGCAGCAGACGCGCTTTTTGAACGCTGTGCCAAGTTGCCCCGTGTGGATATTGTGGCCCCAAAGAATGTTATTGGTCGAGACACCGTAACCAATATACAAGTCGGCCTCACCTATGGCTACGCTGATATGGTGGACGGACTTATACTAAGAATTTCCGAGGAAATGGGAACAAAACCTACCGTGTTGGCCACCGGTGGCCTTGCCAGAACCATTGCCAATGTGAGCAGTCGTATTGATGTGGTAGATGGACTGTTAACCTTGAAAGGCCTGCGCGTTATCTATGATCGGAACAGTGGGACGAATCAATGACGGTACGGTGCATTTCCATACTTCTGCTGCCTTTCATGCTGTTGCTGGGATGCTCCTCCCCACCACCAACTCCCAATCCAACGCCATTGGAAAACGAGGTTGAAAATCCCGCGAATAGTGATGCCATGACCATGCAAGGCATTGATTTGTATATGCACCGCCCCACCTCAAAGAAAGTAGGAGCCCAAAAGCCAGAATTGTGGGTGCACGCTGAAAGTATGGCCATTGGCGACGGAAACACCTATCATTTTGAAAATGCCCGCGCATTCATATACAGTCAGGATGAAGCCGAAGAAGTCGTGATAGAGGCCAAACGCGGCAGTTTTGAACAGGACGCCAGTGCGGTTTTGGAAGGCGATGTAACTCTGACGGCAGGAACATTGCACATGCTTCTTACAGACATAAAATGGATGCGGCCCGAGGACGGCACCACTGGATCCGCATTTTCTGATAAACCTGTTGTTATTGATGATCCTGACCTGCAGTTAAATGCTTCAGGCATGCGGCTCCATCCGGATACGCAACAATTTGAACTGGACAACGTTTCCGGCGTAGTCCGGTTTGGAGGAAAACTCTTATGAAAACTGTAACTGTAATGACGGCATTATTTCTTATTGCCACAGTATCTGCTGCACAGTTGGAAGATTCCATGGGCGGCTACACAAGCATGGAAATTGAAGCTGGAAACATGAAAGGCAATTTTGCCACAGGCGCCATTGAAGAAATGACGGGCGGTGTCCGCATCAAATTGCTGTCTGATGAAGCGGATATGGAAGACCTGCCCATATCAGCAAATTCAATGCGCTTTACCTGGGCGGAAGGACGCACAACACCCACAACCATCATCATGGAAAAAAATGTCAACGTGAATCATCCCGATGCCTCGGTGAAGGCTGACCGTGCCGAATGGGATTTTGATTCCGGCGAGCTGGTCTTTACAGGCAATCCCGAAGTCAATAATGACCGTCTGAAGGGATTGCGCGGCGATAAAATGACCCTCAATCTCAAGACCAATACCTTTGAGGTTTCCCAGGTGCGCGCCGACCAAGTGCCACTACAGGCCCCCGAAGGCGCAGGCACTGCGGTGCCCAAAGACAGTCTGCGCACATCGGATATCAAGGACTGGACGCAGTTGCTGAACACTATAAAACAACAGGCGCAGGCGCAGGCGGCTTCACCCGGAAAACAGATTGTTTCGCAAATGTCCGCCCAGAACCAGCAGTTGCTTCTTGCGTTGGATACAGCATTGCTGCTGGAACGGAAAGAGGACATACTAAAGTTGATCAACGATCTACTACCCAAGCCGGGGTTATACAACAAGACAGCATGGGACGGTGTGACACTTCCTGAAGAGGTAACCCAGTTGCTTGCCGCGGAATCTTTGGACGCGGCAGGACAGGCGCGCCTGAACCGGCTGCTTCTGGAAGCGGCATATCCCTTTGCATTTTCCGGACAATAAAGGAGAGCCTCGTGGAAGCGGTTGAAAACGCCCTGTTATATACGGATGGACTGGTCAAAGCCTTTAAGAAGCGCGTGGTGGTGCGTGATGTCCATATCGCCCTGAATGCCGGTGAGGTGGTAGGACTGCTTGGTCCAAACGGCGCAGGAAAAACCACCACCTTCAGCATGATTGTGGGACTGCTGAAACCGGATCAGGGGCGTATCCTGTTTCAGGGAAATGATGTCACAAGAATGCCCATGTACCGGCGCGCCCAAGCGGGTATGGCATACCTGCCCCAGGAACCATCCGTGTTCCAGCAGATGACGGTGCGCCAGAATCTCCAGGCAATTTTGGAGTACCAGCCCATCAATAAACAACAGCGCAACGAGCGCATTGATCTGCTGCTGGAAGACCTTGCCATTGCCCATCTCGCGAACAGCCCTGCGTACACACTGTCAGGCGGAGAAAGGCGACGCACGGAAATTGCCCGCGCCCTTGCCATCGAACCACGCATCTTTCTGCTGGATGAGCCTTTCGCAGGGATTGATCCTATTGCCGTAGCGGACTTGCAGGAAATTGTTTCCCACCTTCGCGACAAGGGCATCGGCGTACTCATCACAGACCATAATGTGCGCGATACCCTCGAAATTACCGACCGCGCCTACATCATCAATGAAGGCGTTGTGCTGGCTGACGGCGCACCCCGCGATATTGCCGACAACCCCATGGTGCGGAAGATATATCTGGGTGAGAAGTTTAAATTGGGGGGATAAGTATCCTACCCACCTCACCGCCAGGTAGCACCATGAAGCGCTGCCAGAGCCCCAGCCGACCTTGGGCCATCACTGCCGAAAGGATATTCCTGCGGCTTAATGGTGCAGGACTCTAAATCAAACAACACCGGCGTAAATACATCCCAAGCCGCAGCAAGTTCATCAGCGCGGATAAATAAACTTTTATCGCCTTTGATAACATCCAGAATCAGGGACTCGTAGGCATCTGGCATCTTGTCATAAACATCCGCATAACTAAGGTTCAGATGGGTTTTATGCAAGGACATGGGCAGTCCCGGCATCTTGTTCATGAAAGATAGAGAAATCCCTTCATCAGGCTGTACACGAATGACCAATTCATTGGCCTCAGGAACAGTCTTTGACGTGCTGAATATATTCGCAGGCACATCACGGAACACAATGCTGATTTCTGTTTTCCGATCATTAAGCGCTTTTCCCGCACGTATAAGAAAAGGAATGCCGTCCCAGCGACGGTTCCTGATCTTCAACGCGACTGCGGCGTAGGTGGGCGTAATGGAACCTGCGGGAATGCCCGGCTCATCCAGATACCCCTTTCGTGGTATATTCTGATAGTCTGCAGCAGCATACTGGCCTACTACAATATCGTCAAGTGTCGCAGGCGCAATGGATCGAAGCGCTTTTACCTTTTCATCGCGGATATATTCGGGATTAAGACTCAAAGGCTCTTCCATGGCGGTCAGTGCCATGATCTGCAGCAGATGATTCTGCATCACATCACGGATGATGCCGTAGGCGTCGAAGTATCCGGCCCGTCCCTCCACGCCGATATCCTCCATCCAGGTAATCAGCACATGGGCAATGTTAACGCGGTTCCATAAGGGTTCGAAGATGAGGTTTGCGAAACGCAACGCCATAAGGTTCTGGATGACTTCCTTGCCAAGGTAGTGATCAATGCGGTAGGTCTGCTCTTCGGTGAACACCTGCGCCAGATCCGCGGTGAGTTCATCAGAGGATTTTCGGTCCCTGCCGAAAGGCTTTTCAATGACCACGCGACAGGATCGTTTCTCGGGAATGTTGGCCGTCAGACCGGCTTCGGACAGGGAGTTCGCCACAGGCATAAACAAAAAAGGCGGGATGGAAAAATAAAACAGACGGATAACTGGTACTTCCTTCGTCTCCCCTGCTTCCAGAACGGAATTGAGTTTTTGAAAGGAATCCGGATCGTCATACTTGCCGTCAACATAATGGCATCGGGACAGAAATTCATCCATCAGCCGTTTGCACTCCTGCTCGCCCGGTGTATAGCGGCAGGTCAGGCGGCGCATCAACGACTCACGAAAGGCCTCATCGGACATGGCAGTACGGGCAAAGCCATAACAATGAAAATGTTCCGGTAATAAATTCCGGCAATACAGAGAGAACAACGCCGGGAATATTTTCTTCACCGCCAGATCGCCGGACGCACCAATAACCACGATGGACAGATGCTTGTCTTCTTGAATGTGATTTTCCATGAATTTCCCTTTTGTATTGAAACAGCATGAGACACCCATTTTATTGCACAGGCCAGGAATAAAAAAAGTCCCACACTGGATTATGGGTGTCTTACCATGATAAAACTTGTCGTGAAAACAAATGCAGGAACCGAACCGAAGTAAGAACATGAAAACAGAAGCACTGAATTATACCCTTCCTGAAACACTTATAGCACAGCATCCCGCAGAAAAGCGGGACGCCTCACGGCTTATGGTGGTGCATCGTGACACACGAAAAATTGAAACCGACACCTACAGCAATGTTGCCAATTACCTGCAACAGGGCGACTGTATGGTCTTGAACAATACCCGCGTAATCCGGGCACGGTTACTTGGCCACAAGGAAACCGGCGGCCAGGTGGAGGTGTTCCTTCTTCGGGAAACAACGCCGGGAACCTGGATTGCGATGGTGCGGCCCTCCGCAAAGGTGAAGCCGGGTAGCCGTGTGCTGTTCCCAGCGGGCCTTTCAGCCATTGTGGCGGCACCCTTGCCCGATGGACGCCGCGAAGTGCGGTTTGATGTGCCAGATGTGATCCAGCATCTGGAGCAGGCAGGAGAGATACCGTTGCCGCCCTATATCAAGCGCGAAACCACAGAACCCAGTGATGCCCAGCGCTACCAGACCATATTCGCAGAATACCCTGGCGCTGTTGCCGCGCCTACAGCCGGATTGCATTTCACGGATGAGGTCTTTGCCCGGTTGGATGTCAAAGGGGTAAAACGCACCTTTCTGACGCTCCATGTGGGCTATGGCACCTTCAAGCCTATTAC
>CAZBNU010000016.1:30364-36281 GCA_964493075.1 uncultured Nitrospirales bacterium
TACAAATATGTTGCTAATTATGTCAACCAATGCAGAATGTATTTGTGTGTGTTTTTTATGCTGAACCCTTTTATAGTATTGTGGCACCTTCAAGCCTATTACGGCGGACACCCTGGAAGAACATGCGGTGGACGGCGAAGAGTTTGAGTTTACCGAAGAAGCGGCGCTGTCTCTGAATCAAGTCCGTGCTGAAGGTGGACGCATCATAGCCGTTGGTACAACCTGTTGCCGTGTACTCGAAACCCAGTATCAGGACAATGCCTACCACCCCGGCAGCGGCATCACGAATCATTATATTTACCCACCCTACACTTTCCAAGGCGTTGATGTGCTTCAAACCAACTTCCACCTGCCCAAATCAAGCCTGCTGGCATTGGTCTGCGCCTTTGCGGATTACGAACTGGTCATGGAAGCCTACCACAAAGCAATTCAGGAGCGCTTCCGTTTTTATTCTTATGGCGATGTCATGTTGATTGTATGATAAAATCTCCTGGTTATGCGAACCTTTATTGCCATAGAATTGCCGGAAGCGACGCGGGTGGCCCTGTATGATTTCAGGGAACTGCTCCGTCGAAAAGGGATACACGCCACCTGGGTGAAACCGGAGGCGATGCACCTCACCTTGCGGTTTCTGGGGGACGTTACGGAAGAACAGGCAAGTACACTTTCCGCCATCCTCACAGAAGCGTATTCGAGTACGGCTGCGCCGTTCCTTCTGGTGCGTGGCGTTGGCGCGTTTCCATCCTCAACAAATCCGAGCATTTTATGGGCTGGTATTGACACACTCCAAGGTAATCTGGAGACTTTACAGCAGGCGGCGGAGTCCGCCGCACGTCAGATTGGGATTCCTCCGGAGGCCAAACCATTCCATCCCCACATTACCCTGGCGCGATTTAAGAAACGAGAAGATAGCCGTTCAGCGGCACAACTCATAACGCCTTACCTGGCGGAAGACATGAAGCCAGAATTTGGAAATGAATTCAGGGCGTCAAACGTGGTATTGTTTAACAGTACGCTAACGAAAAACGGCCCTGTTTACAAAATACTACAGGAATTTCCCCTGTCATGATAGAAGATTCGAACATAATCGGCACCGTAGTCGGCACCATCATTTACAGCGCAATTACGTTGTATATGATGGCCATATTGACACGCTGGACGGCCCCGTTTCTGTCTCTGGACCTGTATCAGAAACGATTGCGCTTTATCCCGGCCATAACAGACCCGTTCCTGAAACTCATCCGGCGCACCCTGCCGCCCATGGGATTCACGGACTGGTCACCCGTGGCAGCACTGCTGATACTATGGGTTGTCCGCGTAGTACTGGTACGCCAATAGACCTTTGTTTTATAGTATGTGCAAATAAGCGCCTAACGTCATTGCGAGGAACGAAGCAATCTGATGCTACGCAATGACTATCTTGTTAATCAGATTGCTTCGTGCCGCGCAATGACGATGAATGACTTTTCGTGATCTTCGTGCATTTCGTGGTTAATAAAAAAAATCGATATACACAGGGAGGAAAACCATGACATTACAACAAGAACTGCAACTTATTGGCCGCCAGGCGCGGGCCGCCTCGGATGCGTTGCGATCCATGTCGCGCAGCGTGAAAGATGCCGCACTACGCGAAGCGGCTACGGCGTTGCGTGATGCCAAAGCGGAACTGCAAACGGAAAATGCCAAAGACCTTGAGGCGGGACGTGCCAAAGGGCTTTCCGCCGCCATGCTGGATCGGCTGGAACTTACGGACAAGCGCATCGAAGGCATGGCAGAGGGATTGGATGTCGTCGCGGCGTTGCCTGATCCCGTAGGCAACATCACCGACCAGTATATACACCCTAACGGTCTGCGTATTGCCCGTATTCGGCAGCCCCTGGGCGTTGTGGGCATCATTTATGAAAGCCGGCCCAATGTCACCGCAGATGCAGCGGCTTTGTGCCTGAAGTCCGGGAATGCCACCATTCTGCGCGGCGGTTCCGAAGCCATTCACTCCAACCTTGCCATTGCACGAATATTCAGCGAAGCCGCCACCAAAGCAGGCGCACCGGAACACGCCCTACAGATTATCACCACTACGGATCGTGCGGCAGTGGGCGAAATGCTTAAATTGGACCGCTATATTGACGTTATCGTGCCTCGTGGAGGCAAGAGCCTGATTGCGCGTATCTACGAAGATTCACGTATTCCGGTCGTGGCGCATCTCGACGGCATCTGCCACACCTATATTGACGAAGACGCTGATTTTGATATGGCGAAAAGCATTGCCGTAAACGCCAAATTGCAACGCCCCGGCGTATGCAATGCCATGGAGACCCTGCTGATTCACGAAGCCGCCGCCCCGCTGCTGCTGCCGGAAATCGCAAAAGCGCTCACCGATGGCGGCTGCGAATTGCGCGGCTGCAATCGCACCTGCCAGATTATAGACTGTATCCCGGCAACGGAGGACGACTGGACAACCGAGTATCTGGACAAGATTCTCTCCATTCGAGTGGTATCCTCTTTCGAGGAAGCGGTACACCATATCAATGAATACGGCAGCCACCATTCCGACGCCATTATCACCGAAAGTTACGCCCTTGCGGAACGCTTTCTGGAAGAGGTGGACAGCGCCACGGTGTATGTAAACGCCTCCACCCGCTTTACCGACGGCTTTGAGTTCGGGTTGGGCGCAGAAATAGGCATCAGTACCAGCAAACTGCATTGCCGAGGGCCCATGGCACTTGAAGGGCTAACCTCACTGAAATATGTGGTACGCGGAACAGGACAAGTTCGTGAATAAGCCACAGCGGATAGGCGTTTTCGGGGGCACCTTCGACCCCATTCACACCGGCCACCTCGCCATTGCCCAGGCGGCATGCGAACAGGCACATCTGGACCGGGTGCTCTTTGTTATTGCGGCGAACCCGCCACATAAACATGACAACGACATTACCCCGGCAACGTTGCGTGTCGACATGACAAAAAGCGCCATCGCTAACAATCCGCTGTTTGAGGTTTGCTGCATTGAACTTGACCGATCCGGCCCTTCCTACACCGCTGACACGCTCAAGGACCTGCACGCGAGATATGCCCCGGCGACATTATTTTTTATTGCCGGATATGACTCCGCAATGGATTTACCACGCTGGCGCAATCCGGAAGCAATTTTGAAACTTGCCACACTGCTCGTAGCGCCCCGGCCCGAAAATAAAGCGCCGTTGCCGCCTCTGATTGCAGAGAATTGTGCCGTCTTAACGATGAAGGAATACCCTGTATCGTCCTCTGAAATACGCAGCCGCATGGAGCAGGGAGAAGATATGACAGCCTGGCTTCCCGCCCCCACGGCAGATTTTATTGCAGAAAAAGGATTATACCGTGCCCGTTGCTAATATGCCTCATAGCAAAGAGTACCTGCGGCGACTCCGCGAAGAATTGACCGACGATAAAGTCAGTCATTGCGTGTTCACCGCGGAATACCTGTCCTCCTTCGCGCAAACCCTTGGCATTCCCCACGACGAGGCCGTCACCGCAGGCCTGCTTCATGACTTTTGTCGTAATCTGGATAAGGGTGATTTGTTGGAACAGGCGCGCAACTACCGCATTCCCATCAGTGAAAGCCACTTGGAAAAGCCTGTCCTCCTGCACGGTCCTGTCGCTGCCGAAACCTGCCGCAGGGAGTTCGGCATCAGCGACGCGGTCTACGAAGCCATCTACTGGCATACAACAGGATGCCCCGGACTCGGCATTTTGGGGCAAGCACTGTATCTGGCCGATTTTGCGGAGCCAACCCGCAGGTTCCCGGAAGCGGCAGAAGCGCGGGAATGCCTCAGAAAACAGGGCTTTGAGCATGCGCTGATCTATGTTGTGGAAATGGAACTCTCATTTTCACGGGATAAACAGGTGATCGATCCAAATACCGAGGTGTTCCTCTTATGGCTGAAGACGCAAAAAACAGACTGACGCCGTATGATGGTTTTGCTCCCATTGCCAACCACTACGACGAAATGATGGCCCACGTGGATTACGACCGCTGGCTTTTGGTCACCACAACATTGGGCGACATGTTACGTCCCCCTTTTCGTCATCTGGAAGCAGGCTGCGGCACGGGTGTGCTTCTGAAACGGCTACGGGACTACGGCTGGGATTCCATCGGCTTGGATTTATCGCCAGCCATGCTGTGCGTGGCGAAAAACCGCTATCACTTATCTGATCTTGTCCAGGGCACTTTTTGCGCTTTGCCATTTTCCCATTCTTTTGATTTGGCTACCTGCCTCTTTGATTCACTTAATTTTCTGTTGACCGATGAGGCTTTTGCACAAGCCATGAAATCCTTTTATCAGGTGTTGCGGCCCGGCGGCATCTTTTATTTTGATGTGGTCACCGAACGGATGATCTGCGATCATTTTGAGGATACGGTCTGGACGGAGGATCACGGAAAGTTCCGTTCATCATGGGTGAGCGCTTATGCACGCCAGACGAATACCTGCGAAACGCGGGTACGCATCAATTCTGGAGAGGAATCCATTACCTACGAACGTATCTATACCACAAAATTCATTTTGAACTCCCTGAATCAGGCAGGATTCACCCTGCTCGCCATACGCGATGCCAACACATGGAAAGCGCCGACTAAACGCACCACGCGCATAGATTTTATGGCAGTCAAGGGAGATGCCGGGCAATACAGTCACGCATTCAAAGCCGCCGAAAAAAAGATAAAGATAGGATAAACATCGGGGATATACCTATGATACCTGTATTGCTTATGATCGGGATGCTGCAAACAACCCTGGACGCTCCACCATTTTATAAAAACAAAATGGACTTGCTCCACTTCATTGCGGAAACCGGAACCGTCCACCCTGTTGAAAACGCCGAACAGTGGCAAACCAGGCGGCAACATATCCTGGAGAACATGCAACTGGTCATGGGCACACTCCCGGAGATTGATCACGCCACGCCGCCAGTTTACGAGGTGGTGGAAGAAACGACCTTTCCCCGTTACATACGCCAAACCATTCGATATAAGGTGGATGCCTGGGATGAGGTGCCCGCATTTCTGTTTCTTCCCACCGAAGACGTACCACAGGACAGAAAACTCCCGGCGGTGTTGTGCCTCCACCCCACTTCGCCCATCGGCAAGCGCGTTTGCGCCGGTGAAGGCGAAAAAACAAATCGTAATTATGCACAGGAACTTGCGGAACGCGGATACATTACGCTGGCGCCAGACTATCCTGGTTTTGGCGATTATGTGGAGGCCCGCAAGCGCCTCTACGAAGAGGGCTATGTCAGCTGCACCATGAAAGGCATTGTCAATCATATACGCGCCATTGATCTGTTACAAAGTCTGCCTCAGGTGGACCCGGAACGCATCGGCTGTATCGGACACTCCTTGGGCGGGCATAACACTTTGTTCGTAAGCGCATTCGATACACGCATCAAGGTGGCAGTTACCAGTTGCGGCTTCACCCAGTTTCCAAAATACATGAACGGCGACCTTACCGGTTGGACACACGACGGATATATGCCTCGCATTGACACGGTTTATGGGAAGGACCCTGCCCGAATGCCCTTCGATTTCTCCGAGGTGCTTGCCGCAATCGCGCCCCGTGCGGTTTTTGTCTGTGCCCCCATAAACGATGCGAATTTCGACGTGTCAGGTGTGAAAGACGCCATTGCTGCAGCACAGCCTGTTTTTGAACTACTCAGTGGAAAAGACAATTTACAGGTTGCCTACCCAGACGCAGAACATGATTTCCCAACAGAAACACGCCATGCCGCCTACAATTACATGAATGAAGTTCTTGGCGTAAAATGATGAAGTGGATTATAGGATTTATGGGAAGTATAGGACCTATGGGAGATAGGTTTCCGCAGAAGATTCACCAACACCACATACTTCCCATAAGTCCCATTCTTCCCATAACCAACACCC
>CAZBNU010000017.1:0-35139 GCA_964493075.1 uncultured Nitrospirales bacterium
TACTTATAGATTTTACGGTGGCGAGTGCCTGCATTAACAATATCCATGCCGCCGTAACAGCGGGAAAACCCATCGTGGTGGGCACTACAGGATTAGACCCGGAACAGGTAATTTCACTTCAGGAATTCGCACGGACGGTGCCCATCGTATATGCGCCCAACATGAGTATCGGCGTAAACCTACTGTTCAAACTCACCCGCGAGGTGTCAGCCACACTCGGCCTGGACTACAATATCGAGATTGTGGAGATTCACCATAATCAGAAGAAGGACAGTCCAAGCGGCACGGCAGTACGCCTTGCCGAACGTGCCGCTGAAGGGGTAGGACTTGCCTATCCAAACGACATTGTCTTTGGTCGGGCGGGCATGGTAGGCGCACGCCCTGAACACCAGATTGGGGTTCATGCACTACGCGGCGGCGACGTGGTCGGTGAACATACCGTGTCTTTCATCGGCAACGGCGAGCGGATAGAACTGGTGCATAAGGCGCACAACCGGGATAACTTTGCACGGGGCGCGCTGCTTGCCGCCCGGTATGTCGTAGAAAAACAAGCGGGTCTGTATGACATGCAGGATGTGCTAGGGCTCAAGTAACGCATCTTTGATCAAGTAGCGGTATCGCAAACAACAGACGGGCCTTTTGTCCAAAACCACCACAAATGTTCCAATACCGGCGTGAGCCGATCGTAGGTATATATCTGCGCAGGATGCAATGCTTCTTCCCAGGCGCAACGTTGCGTCCCGCTGTCACACCCCGCGAAGTAGACATATTTCAGGCGGTCGCTCTTTTCGCGTGGAAGAATATCGGACGGTGTGAAATACCCGTCTTTCAGTAGCAAGCCATTGGCCGTACCATGAGACGCAATAATTACAACAACCCCATGCTGCACTGCCGTCTGAATTGATTCCGGGCTTATGGGCAGCAGCACCATACTCCCGTAACCATAGCAGTTGGTAGATGCCAACGTAATGGGTAATACGGCCAGCGAAAAAAGACAACGAGGAAACTTACCCTGGTCCTCATACACCATGAATACACTCCCCTGTTCAACCGTATCGGTTACCAGCACATCCGCAATGAACACCAGGGGGGCAACTGCGATCAGCGCCATGAATGCGCCTATCACGGTTGCCATTCCCGCCCGGTGTAAGCATCGTCTGCTGGAAAGCACGGAGAGATACGGCACAGGAACGGCAGAACCGCGAAGCGCGCGAAATACTGAATAAGCCCAGAAAACCAGCCAGACAATCAGCAATTTACGAATGAAACTGAGCAGCCAGACTTCTGTCGGCCCCGATTCCACGAGACTTCGGTGATATACCATGCCATAGGATAATGCGCCCACGAGCAACAGTAAAAGAAGGAAAACAAGCCCTAAAAACGCAAAGAGGGTGAGCGCCTGACTGCGATGAATGGCTAGGTAGGGAGACAGCGTTCTGCTACGCCGCAAAAACAGTAAGGGCAGGAAACCTGCATAAAGCGAAAAAGCGAAGGCACGTTCCCGCAAAGAGGGGCAGCGCATTATGGATTACCTTTAGAGTTCCAGTTCAAAAGGAAGGGCATCCACAATTTGTCCGATAATTTCATCTGTGGACGGGCTAAACCACATGGCAAAAAATAGTACAGGGGAAAACAGTGTATAAATGAGAAACCAGACGATTGAGGAAACCCATACCCCGGGCACGAACATTGCAAGTCCCAAGTTTTTTTCATCCATGATAACGCCTTTCCTGCCATAAACGCCTGATGCAGGCTGATTGCTATTACTCTTGCTGGGGCTCTTCGTCGGTTGGAATGCCCAGTGCATCCGACAAAAGTTCAATTAGATCAATGATCAAAGATAAAGGCGAATGACTGCTGAACAAGGCAATTACAAAGATAACAGGCGAAGCAAGGGTCAACACAACATTGAGCAACAGCCACGCCACCCAGATACCGGGCACATACAGTGCCATAATAAAATCTTTGTTGTCCATGTTTCACAACTCCTACGGTCGGCAGTCCCCTGCCGACACTCAACATCCCTTGTCATCGCTATCGTGCTAAGAACACCGTCCCTAATTCACTTCGTAAAGCAAGTAATACGGGCCATGAGTATATTCCAGAAACAAACTACCGTAATAGACATTGATGTAGAACTGCGTGCTGTATAGGCCCGGCACTGGATTATCAAATTCATCAAGCGGGAATTGCGGCACAAAAGTTCCTGAATCAGCAATACCGGGTAACTGGAAGCCGTTAAGATCCGGGTTCACGAGATAATAATCAGAATCTGCAGGCTCCCGGCCATCATATTCCAAATTCACTGTAACCGGCACGGTTCCCTGAAGAAAACCGGTATTCATATCCGTCTTCCAATAGAGCGCTGCGAGCGTGGGCATGTGTTCACCGCCTGCGTTCCGCACCAGCAGTGTGGCGGGCGGGTCTGCCGCATCAATCTCTATAACAGATGAACGTGGTTCGTTAAAGGTCGGATTAAAATCAAAAGCAGGGTTCGGGAAGGAAGTCGCCACAAAAGGAGCATCATTTATTTCAATGGAATCTGGCGCCGTAAAGTACTTGCCGTCCGGCGAGGCCCCGTATACAGGATCAAGCATGGTAAAGTTCACCGTAACGGGAACGGCAAGACCGGCAAATTCAAGATTCACAAGGCTGCCGTAATCACCATAGGCCAGCGGTCGATCATTAGCAGTTTGGAGTGTAAGCACACCGCCATTTTGCGTAAAGGACCAATTCTGCACTAAGCCACCCTGATTTAGCGGCACTACCACCGGCGTCCAAGGCACTACCGGCGTTGTACTTATTTCAAACTGGAGCCTTTCGATATTCCGCGGAATATAGTCTGCATATATAGATACTAACGCAGTACCGTCTGGCTGTATGCCTTCTGTGCGCATCCCTATCTGCCCGAGTTTGGTATCGTTCGAGATCGCAAAGGTTGGCACTTGCTCCACTTGGAATGTTTCTTTCACAGGCGGGTCAACTTCCTCTACTTCAAGGCGTCCCTGCACTTTAATAGCGGATTCTTCATTCAGAGAAACATAAGAAAGTACTACGTGCGAGCGCAAATCACGAGGCAAAGACTGCGCGTCTTCCACATCGGGATTTGTGCGGCACCAGTCAACCAAACTACTTAATATCGGTATCTTCACCGGATCTCCATTAGGATCGAAAGAATCGGGCACAAGTTTATCCTCGGTAGCATAAAAGTGGCCAGAACTCTCAGTACTGAATTGAATCAATGAATTCGCCAATACCGTATTTCCGAAACCGATCGGGAAGAAACGCACCCGCGTCGCAACCAGAAATTCGACCGTTGCGCTGATGTCACCGGGCGGTGTCGTCACACGTCCATCAGTCACCGTAATCAACATTTTCTCAGCAAAAGTATCATAATCAGGCAATGTATCATCTACAAAATACATGGTTGTTGCCGCTTCCTGTATGGCATAAAATATCGGTGAAGCGCCATATTCAAGGACATCGGTATTCTCCAGGCGATATTGTAATATATCTTTGTCACTTACAAAAGAGTCCTGTGACCGCACGTCACCGGCATCTGGCCCACCGGTTATAATACGCATGCTGTTTTGCCACCAAGGCCTTCTTTCATTAAACACTGCCAACCCCAAAGTATAGTGGTCTGGCAATTCCTGAATCATTGGGCCAATAGCCTGCTGATAAAGCGCATCCAAAGGCGCAAGTCCCCCCGGGTCCAGTTGACCATCATTTACAAGATCAATTGCCGCCTGATTCATACTTGCCGAATAGTCAAGCATGATGAGTGCAAGGAACTTCAGTGTTTCGTCTTTCTTCTTAAACAGGTTGGTTTCCGACAGTTCAAGCGGTGTTGATTCTTCGAGTATCTGAGCCTGAAGGGATACCAAACTATACAAAGTGTCAGGGTCGGTGTAATCGTCTTCATAACCCGGGAAAATACGCTGTGCCGCATCGCGCAACAACATATTAAACCGCAACAGAGAGGGCGGTCGTAACCGTGGGAAAGCAGTTTCAATGGTTAATTCCGCCACATCAAAGGAAATTTCAATTACCACAGGCTCCACAGGCAATGCGTTCTCTGGGACATTTTCCGCTGAAACAGTCAGTGTCGCTGTAGCACCAGCGGTCAGTCGCCCACGATCAATCGCAACACTAATGAGCTGCCAATCCTTAATGGGGCTGGCCGTACCGACGCTTTGCCCACGAGAAGGCTCAATGTACACCCAATCAGGGTGATTAGTGGTTATCACAAAGTCCAGAGGCCATCCGGGATCACCCATATTGGCCACCTCGAAGGGCAACGTTGACAGGGTTCTCCCGAAGTTAAGTTTATTTGGGCGCGTTCCTATTATAATGCTGAAAGGAACCCGCACGGAAACATCCAGCGGCGCAGCAAGTTTTTCCGGATCATTGGAACGAATTAAGAAGCGATGGCGGCCACCCGACTGGTCGAGTCCGCTTCTGTCGGTAGTTACACGCACCTGCTGCTCACGATTCGGCGCCAACTGCCCCTGTTGCGGTGTAACCGATGTGATCCACGCCGGCATGTCGGTAAGGTCTACTGCCCAGTTCAGGTCGGCCTTGCCAGTATTTCGTATGGTGAATACTTTGCTGTCCTCACCAATATTGATAACAATAAATGGAATATCTTCAGCATCGGCGCCATCGCCAATGACCTCAATTTTTGGAAACCGCTGCGGCTTGACAGAGACCTGAACTTCAACAGGTTCCTGGCCTATTACGGAGGAGGCAATTTCAAAGACATGGATGGACTCATCAACATCCTCCGGCACCAAATCGCGGTCAACACTGACACGCAGCAATTGCGTCAACGCACCGCCCACGGTGCCGGAAACAGGCGAAATCACAAGCCAATCAGGAAGCGTACTGGCGTCAATACTCCAGTCCACCTGTCCCGGTCCTTCGTTCCAAACATTAATGTCCAAGCGGTTCAGGATAGTGCCAAACTCAAGCTGCTGAGGCTCCACCTGCAACTCATCAGAAATAGGATCTGCCGGACGTGTCAACGTCACGCGCAGCACACGGCTTATGCCGCCAGCATACACAGTAAGGTTGGTGTTATAGGTGCCCGGATTCAGGTTTGTCGGATTCGCAGTAACAGTAACACCTACCGTATCCTCAAGCAGGCCTTCATCCTCAGACACTTCTATCCATCCGGCTGTAGTGGGCTTTTCAATGCGCCACTCCAGCGTTTCTTCGCCCGCATTAATAATCGAGAAGGGCAACTGCACAATTTCCCGCGACTCGCCAAAGTCCAGGGTGTCGGGGTCCAACCGGAAATCTACGGGTGGGCCAACACTCATGGCTACAGCAATTGTGGCGGTCCTTTCGGTAGCGGCATTGCTCACTTGTACGGTGGCCGTGTAATCTCCAGGTTCCAGTCCGACCGGGTTTGCGGTAAGCCGCAGATCGTATGGATTGTTACGTGTGATATTTGCCGCTGTGGCACTCAGGGTCAGCCATGGTTCAGCACCGGTAATAGTGAGGGACACTGACTCTTCTGAGAGTGTAGACAGAACAACCAGTTGGGTCTCGGGCTGGGTAAGCAATCCAAAACCAACGGCCAGCGGCGCCGCAGTGAAGGCCGAAGCCAATGCGCTTATTTCAAGTGCTGCCTCGCCGCCATTGGAAAGGACTTCCAAAGTAGCGGTATAAGGCGTTGCCGAGGGGGTCAACAGGGCCCGGTTTATTCTTACTGTTACTGCTGCAGCGCTTCCACGCAGAACGGTGCCCCCACTGGGACTCACAGAAATCCAATCCACATCTTCAGGTAAGATAATCTGCCATTCCAAAGTCCCATCACCCTCGTTGAGAACTTCGATCAATTGTTCGCTTTGCGTATCATCAAATTCAAGGGCTGCCGGTTCAAGCACCAATAAAGGCGTTCTGACCCGCTGAATCGCCACCTCAATTTCCTGCAGGCCCCCATTGCTATCAATGGTGATCACCGCAGTCAGATTGTTTGTCTCTTCCGGCAGCAAGTCCTTGTTGAGATATACCATCAATATGGAACTCTGCGTAGTGGCCCCAGAGGTGCTTTGGCTTCTTTCCTCATCGCCCTCAGCCGCAAGCAGCAACCAGGGAACGCTGGTCTGCGCATCCCATCTTAAAGTGCCTGATCCTTCGTTGGAAACCACCAGTTGCGCTTCGCTCTTGGTATCACTCAAAGTAAGGGCCCTGGGCTGTACGCTCAGTACCGCAGACCTTGGACATCCGGCCATGCTCAACACAAACACGGCACATAGCGTCAGCAGGACGCCCTGCCTGGCAAACACTTTCATATTACGTATCCTTTTCATTCTGAAAAAGCAGGACTACTCCAATTCTTTTCTCTAGGGTTGCGCCTCTATGGGTGTGGACTCTAACCCAAAGACATCCGTATCCAGCAGCAGTTGTGCCGGATAGGTGCCCACAGGAAGCGACCGTGGATCAAAATGCAACAGCAAATTCTCAGTTTCACCCGGTGCAAGGAGCCCAGCAGGCACCTCGCCCGCACCCAGCGGAACCCAATTACTATCTGAATCCAACACAGACCAGGAGAACTGATCGGCCACCAGACTGCTTCCCGCAGGGGTTATTACATCTGCGGACCAGTTAAATCTATCCAAGCGATTGTTAATCACCGTAACGGAAACCGCCTGTGTCCCGGGAACAAATCGTATCACCGGCGGGCGGGTAAGCCTGCCTGGCGTGGAATCTTCATCAGGGAAGGGATCTGAGAAGTCAAGGAGCCCGTCCTCATCACGGTCCCACGCACCCGTTGCCTCCGCATCAATTCCAGGGAATGCCAAGGCCTCTACGGTACGCGAGGGTCCCGCCAAATCGGCTTCTTCACTGACACGCAGGGGCCGGTCAGGATTCGTAGGTCCAGACGGATAGAGGAAATACACCGTTTCAGAGGGACGCACATCCGTTGCAGGCGCGTAGTACATGGTATTATCCACGCGCATATCCAGGAAAAACTCTGGTTCAATGCCCGCTGCGTCAGCCGCCTCAACAAAGGGCCATAGGTTGCTGAAGGTAATGCGCAACAGATTTCCGTTCGCCCCATAAGGCAAGGCATAATCCTTCGGTGTCAACATTCTGTAGATGCCATCGTTTTCAGGCACCAGTCGCCAGTTCGGGGTAATATCTGCCGCATCAAACACCAGCAAACCTTCTGGCGCCAATTCCACCTTCATCGTATGCTCCCAGAAGGCAGCCTGCACATTGGCAGGAATTGTGTTTGCAGTCATAGGCATAAACCGCATACGGAAGATATTCACGAAACGGGGCACATAATCAGCGCGCACATATATCTCAGCCTGCGCCACCTCTTCCCACGTCGCTGCTGCATAATCATAGCTGATGCCGGTACTGTTCATGGAAATCTGACCGGCACGGACATCCCCGGGATAGTATATGCCATTTTCTTCGAAGACGCTGCTGATTGTACCGCCGTCCACCTGTGTATAGTTGGCTCGAATGGAATAACTGCCGCTACCCTGCGTAGGCGTCACGTAGCTCAGCACCACCTGATTCTGCATTTCTCCCCAGACCAGCCCGGGCTCATCCCGCATGGAAAGAGACAGGCTCTGGATAGTTGTGGTACCCGACTCCAACGCCAAATACACCTGCACTTCGCCGTTGCCATCGCTGGACTGAATTTGAAGGGCACTCCTGCCTGCTTCACCTACCCCAGTAACTAAGAGCGGGTCCACAGTAACAGAAATGAGACTTTCAGCGCCAGGAGGCGTAACGCCGTTGGCGGGAGAAATGCTTGTCAGCCAGGGGTTCACTTCCTCTTCGAGAATAGACCACGTCAACGGCCCCTGCCCGGCATTAAAGATTTTGAATTCAGCAACGCCGGAAGTCGGGTCATAAGCAACCGGTTTCAACACCAGGGAACGCTTGTGCCCAAGGAGGTTCACCAGTTTATCCGCAGTGCCAGCGTTATAGAAATGACCGCCCGTTTCCTCCGCCAGTGGTATCAGGTTCGGATAATTGATACCGACACCGGCGCTGTAGGCCAAGGGATATAACCGTACCCGCTGGTCCTTAGCTGCCGAACTGGCGGCACTGGAAGCCACTGTAGAAGAATTGTCGTTACCGTCTGTAATGAATAATACGGCGCGGATATCAGCATCGTCGTAGGGAAGCGTATCTGTGGCATCTTCAGCAACAATACGATCCGTAGCATCTACAAGGGCATCCCAAATGTCAGACGTTCCATGCATCTGTGCTGGCACTGTGAAAAGGCGCAAGGCATTCTTCAAAGATTCCCGATTCGTGGAAAAAGGATGGATGAGCCTGTTCAGGGGCTGTCTGTCGTTGTGGTACATCAGCGCAACCCGATAACTGGGCGGCAAATCGTCAATAAACATAGCCGCCGCCTCTTTAACTTCTTCCAATACGTCGCCGGGCTGACGAGGAAATGCTTCATCGCCCACCCCGGCATAATACATGCTGCCTGTGTAATCAAGCATAAGCACCATGTTCACCTTGAGGTCTTCCGGCCCCTTCATTTCCATGGTCACTTCGTTCATGTCAACAGGCGACTCATTCTCACTGATTACAAAGTTGATCTTTGCCAAATCCTCGGCCGTCTGCGTGGGAATTACCTGTCCCAACGTGTCGCGCAACATGAATATAAATCGCAGCAGGTACGGTGGACGACTCCGGTTGATCGCTCCTTCGATGGTCATGGGCGGGCGTTCCACCCTAATCTGTATCTGCCAGGGCTGGACAGCGTCAATACGCGCTTCACCGTCCTCGTCCCAAGCCTCAATGAATAGGTCTCTGTACTCAACGTCTTCCGTCATAGCCGTTCTGTCAACGGTAACCACAACGCGCTGGGCATCTACAAAACGTCCCTCGCCGACAGCAAACACCCCTTCCGGCCCATTGGTGTCCCCAAACATGGGTGCCACATCCGCAATAAGTGGATTCTCAAGCCCCTCATCTTCATGGCGTATCTGGAAATTCAATCTTGATTCGAGGGGTCCGATATTGACCACCCAGAACTCCAACTGCGTATCTGTTCTGCCAAAATCAAGGGTACGCTTCAGCGTGTAGGATATCGAATTTTCGTCGGGAGGATCAGATGCAATAACCACTGGCAACGCAATGGATTCCAGTACCAGTGGTACAATAAGCACGCCCTCCTGGTCCACAACGGCAATTTCAATCTCATAATTACCGCCACCGGGTATTGCTGTCTCCGGGTCGGCCACACGGACAAGTACCGCTTCAGACTCACCAGGAGGCAACGTCCCCGAAACGGTTTCCACTAGTATGGGCGCGATTTCCTGGTCAATGGCTTCACCCCGTGTACGCACGGTAATGGACCACTGCAGGGTGCGCCTTCCCGCATTGCGCAGTGTCAGGGTAGAAGCGGGCTGATCACCCGATGACACCTCTTCCTGTTGCAGCGTCCTGGAATAGAACAGCGACAGTACGGTCGGTTCAACCACCAGATCGGTGATGGGCACGCCAAATCTGAAAAGAACCACAGCATCATTCCCCGGGCTTTCCGGAATGGAAATACGAAGACCGAAGTCAGTGCGCTCCTGTGTCCAGTTTACCTGCACGGTCACACTGCTTTGACGGGCAAGAGCGCCGCCATTGGGGGTAAGCGTCATATCTGACGGCAATGCTGTTGCCTCGACAGAGGGATCATTCCCCTCGAAATACTGGGCTGACCAGTTAACGGCAATCTGTCCGCGGTTTTCAAGACGGAATTGCGCACTGGTACCACCCGCCTGAAGGGTAATAATATCCGGCGTAGCAAAAAGTTGGGGGGAAACGACCAGTGATATGGGCACTACCGCCTCAAAATTACGCGCCAACACCCGCACCGCTACATTGGAATAGGTGCCGGGCATCTGTCCGCTTCTGTCCGCTGTAAGGGCAATATGCTCCACGCCAGGAAGCAACACCCCGGAAGTCTTGCTGATATTGAGCCAGGGAATATCCCCTGCCGTCCAAGCCGCTTCCTCAGACTCGCGCACCACCGTTTCAAGCGTCCATTCCAACGACCGGGAACCCAGATTACTCAAGGTCAACCTGCGGTCGGTCTGGTCTTCACTAAAAACGATGGAAGCCGGGCTTACCTCTAACTGCGTGGTGCGCGGGCACCCGGTAAGCATCACACTGACGCATCCAACGGCCAACAACAACGCTATCCCGCATATCTTCTTTTTCTTCATACCGCCTCGGTGCTTTCTTGTCATCGCCGCAACCGCACGACTATAAACCATTAAATTGAAAACAGTATGCTCGCCTAAAGACGCTCCCATACCGGGGAACGCCTGACATTACTCTTCACTTTCTGCTGTGGCTTCGGAATCTTCGGCTTGACCTGTATCAAGCAACACACCCGCATCCTGCATGGCATCATAAGCGCCCCGGAAACCCGGACGGGGATTCCCCGTAGAATCGAAGGTGTGTATGTACGGCACTTTCACCGTTGACTCAAAACCCAGACCGCCATTCAGAACGTTTGCTTCCAAATGACGCCAATCCGTAATTACATTGGTATCGCCGGATAAATCCAGATACTCCAGTGACAACAAACCGGCTATGGCCTCTATATCCATAATTTGGTTGTTGGCGAGGTGTAATTGCACCAATTTGGTCAGATTGCCTAACTGACCGATCTCCCGCACAGCGTTATTTGTCAGGTTAAGCCTGTTCAAATTCACGCAAAACTGCAGGCCCTCAAGACTGGCAACATTCAAGTCCGCTGCATTCAAGGTGCGAACCTGGCTCAAATCCCGTTGCGTCAGAAAAATTGACAACGGTTTTCTGATCTCTGCACGTATTGCCGACTCCAATGCCTTGTCTGGAACAATGACGATAGGCGAACAGGCCGAGAGAACAAAGAGGAGGGCCATAGCCACACCGACATAACGCCAGCGAAGAATCATTTGCATACCCATTGAATGTACCTTTTTACTTGACCGCCGTGCGCGTAAGGCAAACAGAGACCTGTTCTCCGAAAGACCATGCAGAGACGGCTGGTTTTTTGCAACCACTACTTATCTCCCAAGGATACCAACACAACTGTTACGAAGGCCCGACATACCCGACAATACATCACTGCGTATCATTGGGTGTGGGGATATAACACTTGTCATCAATAAACATCATCAGCGGAGAAGCGCCTCCAAAAAACGTAAGGAGGCCGTTAAATACTTGGGCAAACACACAAATAAAGTCTTCCCACTGACCTGCGCGTGCCACCTTTGATTTCGTTACTGGTGTGATATGTTTCACTTCCTGTTTCCTTGTTCTGAACGTTATCGGGAATACTATCCCGCCCTAAAACAACAATTCAACTAACGCCTATTTTACCACTTTGTCTATATATTACTCCATTTTAACTCAAATGTCAAGAATTTATTGCCGCGCCATGGTTTTGCGGCCAATCAATCTGTAACACGTCCATATCCGGTTACTTCACCCTATCCATGCCACGCCTGTTACAAGTAATAAAAATGTCGCTGTAAATAGGGACGAACGCCGGAACAACAAACGCCATGTCTTGCGCTCAGCACAGCCTTCATGACATCCACCTGTGTGTAAATCTTCGTTTTAATTCTGTCTTGAAGTATGCTTGAGCACCACTCTACCCTTAAACTATCAAAAGCCCCCTTTCTTATGGCATTATATCATAGTGTGAAACAAATAAACGCTACTTTTTTTAGGAGACTCATATGGAAATTCAAAAATTTATGCAAGGCTCAATTGCACCAACCTTTACTGTTTTCAAAGAAGACGGCGCCCTTGACGATACGGGCCAACGTCGCTTCCTTGATTTCCTGCTTGATATGGACGCGATTAATGCATTTTTCATTCGTTCAGGCATGGGTCTTATGTATACATTC
This sequence comes from uncultured Nitrospirales bacterium, assembly GCA_964493075.1. Taxonomy (GTDB): domain Bacteria; phylum Hydrogenedentota; class Hydrogenedentia; order Hydrogenedentales; family CAITNO01; genus SLFT01. The sequence continues at coordinate 11,889 of CAZBNU010000017.1, forward strand.
AGCATGGATGATACCAAACAGATTGCCCGGAATGTGTGTGCCCATCTGAAGGGTGCAGCGCCTGTATTGCTGGGATGCAGCGGCATCTGGGACCGTAACTACGATAAGCGCCCCGATCCACTTCACTACATCGAGCAAGGTGTTGAACTGGGCAATTACGCGCACGAACTGGGCGCTGCCGGCGCAGTCTATACCGTACCCGAAGGCCTGATACCCCACGCAGGTGAAACGGAACAGCAGATGATCGAACGCTATTTCACCACCCTCTGCGAACGGGTTGCCGGCCCGGTATTCGTCTATCAACCGCCCGGCACCTTGAAGAACTACGAGATTACTCCAGAAACACTGGGCAAACTCGCCAACATTAAGAATTTCAGGGGCGGCAAATTCTCCACCATGGACGGATACTACACCTACGAACTTATGCGCGCCGTACGGGAAAAATCCTTTATCTACATCGTCGGCTGTGAAACCATGTTTTATGCAGGCCTGTTTCTTGGGGCACGCGCCTGCATCGGACAGGGCGCAATTCTGAATCCACAGATTCTGAACGCCATGCTTGATCGCTACCGCAGCGGCAACTATTCCGGCGTGATGCGTGCAGAAGATTCCATTAACACACTGGTGCAGAACATCACAAACCCCGTAGATTTCCTGAAGATGTATGCCACCGAAAAAGGCTACGCAACACCACTCTATACACGATCCCAGAAGTCAAACCCTTACATGACCGACAGGGACCCCATCACGAAGGAGGAGTACAATCGATTCAAGACTGTTTATGAAACGGAATTACTGCCTTATCTGTAAGCAGCAGAATGTATCAGGCGACCATGCGACTATAAAAGGTGGCCACAGTACATAACACATCTTTATTGTTATAGCGACTACGAGCCCTTAAAGTACGGAACCATTACATCAATAACCGAAGTGAAATCTATGCATCCAGCATCCCCCCACGAGCCTTCCCCTCAGTATCCCAAACTAAAGGATCTGTGCCACAGACATAACATCCGATTCAAGAAGGGCCTTGGCCAGAATCTGCTTCTTGATGACAATATCAACGCCATTATGGTCAATGCCGCCGGACTGACGAAGGACGATGGCGTTATTGAAGTAGGCGCCGGACTTGGCGCGTTGACGCGCAGACTGATCGAACAGGCGGGACAGGTGCTGTCCTTAGAAATAGATGCCACCTTCATGCCCTGCCTCGAAGAACAATTCGGCAACAAGGAAAATGTGCATCTTTTCCGAGGCGACATCCTCAATCACGAGTTGGAAGACCTCACGCAAGAATATCTGCCCCATGCCAAATGCCTGAAAATGGTTTCAAACCTTCCCTATTACATCACTACGCCGGTGCTGTTCCATTTTCTTGAAAGCCCGGTTTATTTTGAACGGCTCGTGGTAATGACGCAACTCGAAGTAGGCGAACGGTTGACCGCGCCCGTGAACAACGCCAATTATGGCGCATTGTCCATTGCAGCGAAACTCTACGCCGAAACCGATATCGTGCATCGTGTGCCCGCAAGTTGCTTTCTTCCCAAACCCAAAGTGGACAGTTGCGTTGTAAGATTCCGATGCCGACGCGAGCCGCCAATCCCAGGCATGGACGTGGCCCATACCATGCGCGTAGTACGTTCCGCTTTTGGCAAACGTCGCAAAACCTTGCGCAATACCCTTACAGGCGGCATGCTTGGCATGACACGGGAACAAGCGCTCCAATCACTGGAGACAGCGGGCATAGACCCGGGCCGCCGTCCGCAAACCCTGGACTGGCGTGAATTTGCCACACTGGCAAGTGCGGTGCGGGAAGCCATGGCCAGCGAATAGCGTTTCAGGTGTTCTCGTGCCAGAAGTGAAGCATCTCTTCGCTCTCTTCGCGTGAAGCAGGCGTCACCAGAGGACGCAGGATAACCCTTGCACCGGTTTCACAAACCAATCCCGCGAGACGCTGCATGTAGCCTTGCCAAGTCTCACCAGGCTTTTCTGCAATGCGACTGTATAACACCGTTCCTGTCTTCGCGCAGATTTCCATTACTTCACGCGTATCGTAGTATTCCGGATTACCCAGGTCAATGGCACGCACAACGCTCAAACCGCACAGTTGTTCCAGAAGGGTGGGATGTTTACCACAAAAATGGGTAAAGACGCCGCCGAGCGCTTCCGCAGTCCTTTGTATCTGCGGCAACACATGCTCCTCAATCATCTCAGGAGAAATCAAGGTCACCGTATCTTCTGAGGAGCGCACCCCAGCATGGGGAAAAAATACGCCTTGGCTGGTGCCGTGACCGTGTATCATACTGTGCGCGGGTTCTGCAAGCCATTTTTTCATGCACAAGGTGGCATGCACGTAGAACTCCCGCGACAGGTCAAGTAGTTCCCTGATCCACGCACTGGCGTCTGGGTCAGCAAGTTCATAGAACAATTCTTCCCCATACAGCAGGTGCGCAATATCGAAAACACCCTGAGTGTCTGCCTGGTAAGCCACAATGCCCTGTTCGCCGGACTCATTATGAATGTCATAAAAAGATTCCGCCAGCAACATGGTCTCGCTCTTCTCCATATTTTCTAATGCGGCTGCACGAATAGCTTCGCGGGCCAAGGGTTCTCCCGGCCAGGGCATGGCCGCTTCAGGTAGACGATACCCCAGCCCCGCCATGGCGGGCACAAAGATAACCCCAAGATTGGGACGCACACAGGGAATACCGTCGGTGGGCCAGTCAACGACAGGGCGTGCCCGGCGTATTTCCGAATCCCACATGGCGCGGGGACTATGGAAACGTGCCGGATAATTGTGCAGATCATACAGGTCCTGCGTTTCTGCTGGAATCAAAATCAAACTTGGGCCTTCACCACGCCAGAACGCCTCATGTTGTTTTATCTTTGTTTCCGTTGTAACCGTCACTTGATATACTCCTTGCTTTCCGTACTGCTGTAAAAACGCTTGCACCGGGAATCATATCCACCCAGCAAGATGTTATCATAGCATCCAACATGGTGAAAAACTACCGACGGAACAAAAGGAGAGAAGAAAGATGGAAGAGGTCAGCAAGGACAATCTGGTACGGCTTATCTATGTGAGTATCATGACAGCAGACTGCAATACTGAGGCGCTGGAAAACATTCTAAAAGTTTCCCGTGAAAACAATTCCAAGCGGCAAATAACGGGCATGCTCTGTTATGACCCCGCTTTTTTTATGCAGTGTATTGAAGGCCCCAGAGAATTTATTAACGGTTTATATACCAGCATCAGCCGGGACAAGCGGCACATGAATCTTACGTTGTTGGAATATCAGGACGTTAAAGAAAGGCTATTTGGCGACTGGTCTATGGGTTTTGTTCCCAGCGGCGCTATAGATAAGGTTATTCTTGAAAAGTACGCCACCAGCGGCGGACGCTTCAACCCCTTTGCGCTCAGCGGCCAACAGGCCAGGCAATTCCTGATAGACGTAACCCATCTCATTGAGGCAAAGAAAAGCCACTAAAGGAAATTTGTTTGGCGAAGCGACACGGTATACAATCCTATTCATGCTATACTAGATCGCGTTAACAGACAAATCACAACATAAGGTTTGCAGCCATGAAAAGTGATCAACAAAATAAATTGGTGCGCTTGATCTATGTAAGCGTGATGACAGAGGCGTGCGACACTGAGGCGCTTGAAAATATATTGAAGATTTCACGTCTCAATAACAAAAAGAACGATATAACCGGGGTATTGTGTTACGATCCCACGTATTTTTTGCAATCGCTGGAGGGTCCACGGGAAAGTATCAATGCCCTATACACCAACATCAGCCGGGACGTGCGCCATCAATATCTGACCCTGCTTGAGTACGCTGATATTGAGAAACGCCTTTTTGGCGATTGGTCCATGGGTTTTATGTCCAGCAACACACTCGACCGTGAACTACTGGAGAAGTATACTTTTGGCAGCGGAAAATTCAACCCCTTTGTCCTAAATGGACAACAGGTACGAAACTTTCTTTTGGATGTGGTCAAGCTCAAACGCAAACACGTAACCTATTGATACCTGCTGCGCTTAAACCAACTACGCGGAAAGATAATCTGTGGCCCACGGCGTTAACAGGAACATAGCAACTTGACATCACCTACTGCCAGCACCAAAGAAGTAAGCGGCGCGAAAAGGATATGGCCCAAGTTTCTGGTGTTCGTTGTTGTTATTGCACTTTGGTATCTGTTGCTGCAGATTTCTCCTTTGGATAAGTGGCTTCTGGTTTTTTTAGCCCGTTTAGAAAACTCTGGGTTCTGGGGGCCTCTTCTTTTTATTCTGCTGTACATACCCGCCTGCGTGCTCATGTTTCCGGATATCCTGCCCAACGCCGCAGCCGGCGCTATCTGGGGCATTTCAACAGGTACGGTGGTGGTGTCTGTAGGCCGGATGCTGGGCAGCACAGCCACTTTTCTGCTGGCGCGGTATATTACGCGAAGATGGCAGGAGCGCCGCATGGCGACCGACCCCAAGTTTGCCGCCGTGGCCAGAGCCGTCGAACGGGAGGGGTTTCGGTTTGTACTGCTGTTGCGCCTGTGTCCCTTGTTCCCCGTCATCATGCTCAATTACGGGCTGGGCATGACAAGCGTCCGCCTTCGCTCTTATATGCTGGGCACACTGTTGGGGCTGATTCCTCGCACCATGATCGTGGCCTACTCTGGCTCCGGGCTGCGGTCGGTCATGGATTTGGCTTCAGGCCAACGCCTGCAAGCCGCAGGCAATCCAATGGTCTATTGGGGCGGCCTGGCGTTAAGTCTGATTGTTTTCGTTATTCTGGCACATAAAGCCCGTCAACTCATACAAGAAGCCACCAGCGCAACCGAATAACGGTTGCCAACCATAAGAAACCGCCCCCCCGTCTATCTGGTATAATAGAGACAGACGCTTAATTATGATTCTTAAACAATCAAAACACTCATAGGACGTGATACCATGAAACGGATAATGCTAGCGGGTATAATTGCTGTTGCCCTTATCACCGGAGCAGAGGCACAGGACCAAACAGGAACCATCCTGGGATTCGTTGTTAGCGAGGGCTCGCTGGCAGCTGTTGAAGGAGCCTATGTTGTCATCGTACCGGGTTACAATACTGCCCAGACCAATGGCGTCGGTTCTTTTCTTCTCAGCGATGTGGCTTATGGCTCCTATATGGTTCTCATTGTAGCCGAGGGCTACGAGAACACCGCTGGTATTGCTACCGTAAACAACCCCTTCCTGAACATGTTTACCGTCACTATGACCCCTGTGGCCGCCCCTGAGGAAGGGGAAACAGAATCTGTGGGATCGCTAACGGGATTGGTGATAGATTCGCAAACGCTGGCGCCGATTGCCGGTGCGAACATCGCCCTTACACCGGGTGACGCATCAGCGACAACCTCTGATTTTGGTGCTTTCTTTCTGGACGATCTGGCTTACGACGACTACGGCGTTGTGGCTTCTGCAGAGGGCTATGAGACTTATGAGGACGCTGTTCAGATAGCCTCGTTGATTCCGGCAACCATCAATATCATGATGATGCCCCTTCAAACCGAGGGCGAACCTACACAGGAAGGCTCCATTGCCGGATTTGTGCTTGACAGCACGACTTTGGCGCCTGTTTCCTATGCGTCTCTGCTGCTGACACCAGGCGATATTGTGGGCACGGCAAACGGTTTTGGCGCATTTGTATTTACCAACATCGCTGCCGACGATTATGAGGTGCAAGTGACTGCACCTGGCTATATTTCAAATACCGCCCAGGTGAGTGTATCCAATCCCATAGTCAGTCCCGTGGAAATACTGTTGACGCCTGAAACCGTAGAACCCCTCGGTTCTATTGCCGGCATTGTAACCCGCAGCGATTTTGGTATTCCCGCGGCTGGCATTACGGTCACACTTCTCCCGGATGATATTTCCGTGGAAACAAATGCTTTTGGCGGCTATGCCTTTACAGGTCTGGCCTATGGCTTGTATACGGTTGCTTTTGCTGCTGATGGCTTTGTGTCCCATTCAGAACCCGCCTCTGTTGCCAGCACCGACCTCATAACCATCAATGTCGCGCTGACACCGGCGGATGGCGAACCTACCGGATCACTTTCCGGGCTGGTGCGTGATGCTGTTCTGCAGACGCCCATTGAAAACGCCACAGTGACCGTAACTCCCGGTGGCCAACAGGACCAGACCAACGCGCTCGGCGCTTTTCAATTCAGCGGACTCGTTTACGGCGAGTATACGATTGGAGTTGCCGCTGCTGGTCATGACAGCATATCGCGTGTTGTCCAGTTAAACGAAGGTATTGTAATCATAGATATTATAATGACCCCTACTGGCTTCACACCTACCGGCTCCATTGGCGGTGCTGTCACGGACGCCATCACATCCCTGCCCATTGCAAATGCACAAGTGACACTTATGCCTGGTGGCGCGCAAATCCAGACCAACATGCTTGGCCTATATGCATTTGACGATCTGGATTATGGCGACTATATGGTGGGCGCCGCCGCTGACGGATACGTATCGGACAACCTCGCGGTTACGGTTAACAGCGCGGTACTGACTACAGCATCCTTCTCACTGCAACCGGACGAAAAACCTGAAGAGGGTGAAGCCGTCGAAGGTGAAGGCGAAACCACCGAGGGTGAAGGCGAAACCACCGAGGGTGAAGGCGAAACCGTCGAGGGTGAGGGCGAAACCATCGAGGGTGAAGGCGAAACCGCTGAAGGCGAAGGTGAACCCGCTGAAGGCGAAGGTGAACCCGTCGAGGGTGAAGGCGAAGCCATCGAGGGTGAAGGCGAAACCAACCCGGAGGAACCTACCGGATGTTGCAGATGCCAGAACAAAGACAAGTCGTTTGACTGGCGTTTCCTGCTGAAAGAGTACTGGCTGATTGGCGCGGCAATGGTTGGTATGGCATTGCTGGAAAAGCGAAAACACTGATGCGAACTGGACACAACCGTTTTCAATTGGCTATAGTCTGAGCTGTTGAGTTACGCAACCAGCATCGCTTGTTTACAACAGGAACACAAAAAATGATTAGAAATGCATTCACCATGCAGTTGAGGCCCGGCGTCGAAGAAGAATACAAACGTCGTCATGATGAAATCTGGCCCGAATTGGCGCAGGAGATTTCTGCGGCGGGCATATCGGATTACAGTATTTTTTTGGACGAGGCCTCCGGACGCCTTTTTGCCTTTCAAAAATTGTCTGATGATAACCGGGCCGACGCACTACCTCAAACAGAAATTGTCAAAAAATGGTGGGCGTACATGGCAGACCTGATGGATACTCATCCCGACAATTCGCCCGTGTCTCTGCCCTTACGCGAAGTGTTTCACCTTGACTAAGGCGAACGGTGCCCGCAAGCCAAATAAATAAACAATTTATGCTTTCGTAGGCGTACCTTCCCAGGTGGGCCAAAACGGGTGTAATAGCCGTCTACCATTAATTGTTCCGGGATAACAGACCATGCTTTATACACTGAAAGAAGATGTGCCCTCGCTGGGCGAAGAACGGTTTTTCCGAGGCATGAGTCCGGAGGTGGTGGAACGCCTGAATGCCTTTGCCTATCACCGCCGCTACGAACCCCGGCAAATTATCCATTTCCCGGATGATCCCTGCGACTATGTGTATTGGGTGCGCGAGGGACGCGTGAAAATAACCCGTATATCGGTGACTGGTCGTGAAATTACATTCCGACATCTTTTTGAAGGGGACATGTTTGGTGAAGAATGCCTTATTCAAAGTCTGCGCCGCAACAACTATGCGGAAGCGGTAACCCCTACCCTGCTAACCCTGCTGCGAAGCGAAGATTTTTCACGGATACTGCGGGAGGAACCGGAACTTTGTCATCGGGTGGCATGCCAGTTATGCAAACGCACCATGGATACAGAAACCGTGCTTGCGGAATTTGTCTTTGTGGATGTGCGCACACGGGTGGCCTCCCGGTTGTGGCACCTGTTCCAACATGAACATCTTCAAAGCAACGAAGCCTTGATCGTCACCCATCAGGACATCGCCAACCTGGCAGGCACTGCCCGTGAAACAGCAACGGTCGCCCTGCACAGTCTGCGCGAAGAAGGCATCATTTCCCTTTCAAACTCACAGATACATGTGCTGCGTCCTGATGAACTGAAGCGCCTCGCGGAATTGCGATAATACCCTATGATTTGTTCCGCTGAAATAACACCGCCGCCACAATAATAAACCCGGTCAACATGAGCCTTCCCGCTTCACCCACGGCATTGATGCTCAGAATCTTTTCCAGGTAGCCGATAGTCAACGCGCCCACAAGGGTTAGCGCCATGCCTCCCCTGCCCCCCATCAGGTTGGTGCCGCCGATGACCACAATGGCGATGGCTGTCAATTCATAGGAACTTCCTGCTTCCGGGTCACCCTGGGTTTCCTGCGCGGCCTGACAGATGCCGGCAACAGCCGCGAAAAGCCCGCTCATGGCGTAGGCAAGAGTCTTTATGCGCGCCACCGGCACTCCCGAAAGACGCGCGGCTTCTTCGTTGCCGCCAATGGCGAACATGTAGCGACCGGGACGCAGACGCGACAACAGCAACCAGGACAGCAATGCACACCCTAGAAATACCAGGGTCACCACAGCAATGTTGTCGCCCAGAATACGGTCGTTCAGCAGATTGAAGAATGCAGGCAGGTCGAGATACTGCACCCCATCCTCTGTCTGAACGCCCTGTGATATTTTTCGACCACCCGACACATACTTGGCCGCGCCCCGGGCGAAAACCATCATGGCAAGGGTCGCAATAAACGCCTGCACACGGAAACGCGCCACCAACGCGCCGGACAGGGAACCACAGGCAAGCCCGACCATCAGGCACAGCGGCACCGCAAACAAGGGCGACCATTGCCAATGAATCATCAGAATCGCGGAAACCACAGATACCAATCCAAGAATACTGCCCACCGCCAGGTCTATGCCACCCGTAATGATCACAAGCGTCATACCGCAGGCGAGGATGCCGTAACGGGAAATGTGACGCAACATGTCACGGTGGGTATCCCAGCGAAAAAAAGACCCTTCAGCATTGAACACTGCACCCAGCAGCAGGATAATCAGAAGTGCAAACAACGCGCGCGTTATGGGTAATGCAATAATGCCACGGAGCATGTTTAGCCCGCTTCTGGTGGTGTTATTCATGGCAGGCAATCTCCGTTTCCTGTGGTTCTACGCTTCCCATAGCAGCAGTTAATATCCTCTCCTGCGTGGCTTCCGATCCTGTAAGTTCGGCAGTGACGCGCCCCTGGTGCATTACAACAATACGGTCACTCAATGCCAACAATTCCGGCATTTCCGACGTGATCAGCAAGATGGCCATCCCACTGTCACTCCAACGCGCCATCAACTCGTAAATATCCTCTTTGGCGCCCACATCCACACCCCGCGTCGGCTCATTTAACAAGAGCACTCGCGGCTGGGTTTCGAGACACTTTGCTAAGGCAACCTTCTGCTGATTGCCCCCGGAGAGGGTGTGCACCATCTGACTGACCGTTTCCGAACGGATGCCAAAATCTGTGCGCCGTGTTTTTGCCGCAACCTGTTCCAGACGTTCACGCAAAAACCAACCAGGTGAATAGTCGGACAAGGCAGGCAATGTAATGTTATGGGTAATGCTCATTCCCTGAATCAACCCCTCCCGCTTGCGATCATTGGAAAGCATTACCAAGCCCTGGCGTAGAGCGTGGCGGGGCGATACCGGTGTATAGGGCGTGCCGCACAATTGCACAGAACCTTTTGCCACATGCCCATAAACCCCGTACAGTGCCTTCATCAATTCCCCAGCGCCGGAACCCTGCAGCCCCGCAAGGCCCACGATTTCCCCGGCATGAACGCGCAGGGAAACAGCATCCACCACTGGACGTAAACGTCCACCTGGGTCCGGCACGGTTACGTCGGACAGTGCCAGCGCCACGGCACCGCATTCTGACGCGGCGCGTTTCGATTGTTCAGTAATCGTGCGTCCAACCATCCAGCGCACCAGTTCCTGCCGCGGCAGGTCCGCACTATCTGCCGTGCCAATGTATCTGCCGTCGCGAAGCACGGTAATACGGTCGGCGATGGTATAGATTTCTTCCATCTTGTGGCTGATATAAATGATACCGCATCCCTGCTTCTTCAGGTCATCAATCACATCAAATAAGCGCGCCACCTCAGGTTCGGTAAGGGCGCTCGTTGGCTCATCCATCACAATTATAGAAGCGTCAAAGGCTAGCGCCTTTGCGATTTCAATAGTTTGCTGCACACCAATGGGGTAATCGCTGACAGGCATTCCAGGCGCTGCCTCCACCCCCAAGCGCCTCAGGATTTTGGTGCACGCATCGCGCTCCCATCCAAAACGCAGCCACCCCACTGCGCCAGTCTGTTCCCGTCCCAGAAAAATATTGTCCGCAACGGACAAGTCCGGCACAAGCGATAGTTCCTGGTGAATAATGGAAATGCCATTTCTGGCAGCATCCTGGGGAGAACGAAAGCGCACAGCTTCGCCCCGAACGTAAACTTCCCCTTCGTATTCCGTGTACACCCCGGAAAGTATTCGCATGAGTGTACTTTTACCCGCCCCATTTTCCCCTGCCAGCACATGGGTTTCACCGACACGCAGATCGAAAGAAACCTCATCCAGAACCCGTGGCCCGGAGAAGTCTTTGCTGATACCCTTCATTTCAAGCAACAAATCAGACATGCGCTTTTCACCTTTGCTTAACTGCTGTTGCTTTGTAGCACGGCCTGTTCTCTAAAGGCCGCTGCACTTCCCAAAAAACGGCACATAACGTCCCGGTACTCGTCGGGATACCTGCTCAAAAAGTCCTGGTGGCGACCTTCCTTGAAGAAATGCAATTCTTTGAGGGGCGAAGCGCACTGGTCAAACAGGGCCTGCGTCTCCTCCACCTTCAATTCCGGCTCTGCATCACCTGCCATGATAAACGCAGGGGCCTTGCACTGGCCCACAAAGTCCAACGGTCGCAGGCGCCAAGCTGGCATGCCCGTATAAAACGACAGGCCTACATAGTAGGGCCAGGCAATAAAATGGGGTGTATGAAACATGGCAAGACGGTTCGCCACAGCGTTTGCAAGCGTATCGTAACTTGATTCAAGTACAACAAAGGCAATATCCGGCAATTCGGGCAGCGCATAGCAGATGGTCGCCGCACCCAGTGAAATGCCGTTTGCTCCAATCTCACCGTACCCTTTATTCTGTAGAAAAGAGTAACAGGCAACCAAATCCATGCGTTCCCGCCATCCCAGTGTTACGGCGCTACCGCCGCTTTTTCCTGATGCCCGCAAATCCGGAAGCAGCACGCTGTACCCTTCTTCCAGATAAAAGGCCGCGCGACCCACGCACGCATTCCGGTTGGCATCAATACCAGCAAGCAAAATCACCGCCCGGTGCGGATGTCCCTTCACATACCAAGCAGACAAAGTGACGCCGTCTTCTGTAGAAATCGCCACCGGTTCCACGGGACGCCCGGCAATGACGACAGTATCGTTCATATCAGCGGGACGAGCACGCACCGTAAAATAAACACCACCTACGGTAACGAGACTCCACAAGACAACAAACCCCACCAGTACGGCGATTGCAACACGCTTCGCTATTTTTGCCATGTTTCCTTCCAACGTAGACTTTGCCCGCGATTTGATCAGACAACAGCAGATATTTTAACGTGCCGCTTCCGATATCCTGACAGCTCCTTTGGCAAGATAAACAGGACGGATGACCTCCGGTACCTGCTGGGAAAGGGTGCCGTCTTGTAATGCTTTGTAGTCAACAAGATCGATACGGCAACCCAGCAATATCTCGAGGGCCTGAAGCAGGCCGAAGAAACGCTCATATTGGGCGCGGGGATTGCTGGGTTCACACGCAACGAGAAAACTGGCAGTGTCGCGGGCTGGATCAAATCTATCTTCGGCAACAGGCCCGAAAGCATCCAACTGCACTACATGAAATGCCTGGCACACCGCCTTTATAGTTTCCAGTTTTTCATCAAGAATAGACACGATGTCACCTGCTTCCAAATCTCTTGTTTTAGAGTGAGTCCGTCACAACAAAAGAATAAAGCACGCGGGCAGGACATGTCAATTATTTTATGCTGGGCCGGGGAAAAAGCGGCGTACCAATTATTTTAGGAAATATATCTTGTCCTTGAAATGTTGTACTGTTATCTATTTTTTATGTAATGTGTTTCACAAAACAAACAAAGAAGGGATATCTATGAGTACCACAGAAAATTTGAAAGCTGCTTTTGCAGGAGAAAGTCAAGCCAACCGCAAATATCTGGCATTTGCCAAAAAAGCGGATAACGACGGATTTAAGCAGGTTGCAAAACTGTTCCGCGCCGCCGCTGCTGCAGAAACCATTCATGCCCACGCTCATTTTCGTGTGCTGGGCGGCGTAAAGACTACCGCTGAAAACCTTGAAGCCGCCGTAAGCGGCGAAGACTATGAGCATCAGGAAATGTATCCAGGCTTTGTGGCCGAGGCAGAAGCGGAAGGCAACAAGGCTGCACTCATAAGTTTCAAAAACGCAATGGAAGTGGAAAAAATCCATGCCGGTCTTTACGGGCAGGCGCTTGACTCGGTGAAGGGTGGCAAAGACCTGGAAGACGCCCCCATTTACGTGTGTGAAATCTGCGGCAATACCGTCATCGGAGAAGCGCCGGACAAATGCCCAATTTGCGGCGTGCCTAAGGACAAATTTGCGCTGGTGGAATAACCCGCATAACATAGCAAACCAACAGTACCAGCCCTGCTCATGAAAATATAGGCAACGTGCCTGTTTTGTGGTCAGGGCTGTTTGTGTTATAACTATGGGCAACATTTTTACCAAATAGAAAGGGGTTTTTATGGCCGAAAATACAAAATCATGGATATGCCTAGTGTGCGGCTATGTACACCAGGGCGAAAACCCGCCCGAAATATGTCCTATATGCGGCGCTCCTGAAAGCGATTTCGAAGAACATGAAACACAGGGACATGCCCCCGCAACTAATGCAACACAATGGCGCTGTGTTATTTGTGGATATGTACATAACGGGGGCGCTCCCCCGGAAGTATGCCCCGTATGCGCTGCGTCTGCTGATGACTTTGAGCCCGATGCTGATAGTGCGTCTGATGATGGTCCCCAGAAGGCGGAGGCATCCTCGCGGAAAATTGCCATTGTGGGTGGCGGCATTGCGGGGATAAGCGCTGCCGAACACGCCCGCAAAACAGCGAAGGATGCTGAAATCCACTTGTATACGAAAGAAGAGGGACTCCCCTACTATCGCTTAAACCTAACCCGATACCTGGCTGGTGAAATTGATAGAGACACACTTCCCATTCATCCAGAGAAATGGTACGCGGAACAGGATATTCGTCTACATGACGGTGTTGAAGTGCTTTCAATTGATCCGGACGCGCACACCCTTACACTGCCCGACAATAAGACCGAAAAATATGACCAGTTGATTCTGGCCTGCGGCGCCCATCCCTTTATACCCCCAATCCCTGGTGCAGATATTGTAGGAGCCACGGCAATACGCACTCTGGACGATGTTGACGCTCTTATTTCCCGGATTGGAACAGGTACACCCTGTGTCTGTATTGGCGGCGGCATACTGGGTCTGGAAGTCGCTGGCGCCCTGGCTGGACGTGGCGCGTCGGTCACCCTCCTTGAAGGCTTTGGCTACCTGTTGCCGCGCCAACTCAACGAAGCAGCCGCTCGCGTACTTGAACGCCACGTTGCCAGTCTTGGCATCACCGTCATGAAAAAGGCGGTCACCAAAGAAATCAAAGGGAACAACACAGTAAAATCTGTGATGCTGGATTCCGGGGAAGAACTTCCCGCCCAGATTGTCACCATCACCACCGGGGTGCGTTCCAATACCCACCTGGCGCGTCGCGCTGGTCTCGAAGTAAACAATGGCATTGTTGTTGACGCTCATTTGCGCACTTCCGCTGCCGATATTTTTGCCGTGGGCGATGCGGCGGAGTGGAACGGCACTGTTTACGGGCTATGGGAACCAGCGAGGTTTCAGGGCGCTCTGGCAGGCAGGAATGCAGCGGGAAGCCCAGCGGCATTTGGCGGCCTGCCCCGCATGAATACCCTGAAAGTACTGGGCGTTGACCTTTTCAGTATCGGCGTGATTGCTCCTGAGGATGGCAGCTATGTGGAAATATCTGGCGAGACCGACGGCATTTACCGACGCTTCCTGTTTCATGACAACCGCCTCGCAGGCGCCATTCTTATTGGGGACACCAAAATCACGGCCACAATAGTACGTGTCATGAAAGACCACGCAGACCTGTCCGATCTGCTGGCTCGCAACCCCGATGTTGAACAGGTTGCTGCCTATCTGACAGCATAAACAATTTTCCCGGCAATACAAAAAATCCCGAAGCAACATCACGCTGCTTCGGGATTTGCGTTTCTGGAAAAAGTCAACTAGGGCAACAGCAACTGCATGTTGAATAGATTGTCTCGTACATCGTTATACGCTTCTGAATACACGCCGCCTACCTCTTCCGCGAGGTTCACAAAGATATTCAGATTCGTGCCATCCAAAAGGACGTTCATCGGATTTTGCCCCTGCTGCGCAAAGGGCTGCGTATTGGCGATGCCGAACATGTCAACAAAGGACAGGCTCGGATCCAGCAATCCGGAAAGCACTGTCTGAAACGAAGGCTGCAATACCGTATCAACACCATAGACCACACCAGTGCTGTTCGCAATCTCAAAGTCAGACAACGCCATATCATAGCGCTCATCCAGCACCAGACCGCCGGGGTACATTTTCACCCGGGCGCCGCGCAATTCGTTGCGGCCATCACTCAGCAACATGGTGGTCGGGCGTTGCAAGGGGGCAGCCTTGACCATAGCAACCGCCTCGCGCAGGCTGGCGGCATCATACAGGATTGTTCTTATGAGAGGCAGCGCATTGGGCTCAAGCCCGGTAAAACCAAACCGCTCGCCTGTATAGGGGTCAATCAACGTCTCTGTCTCATCATCCCAGAAGGGCAAATCAACCACTTCAAGCGCTGAAATCCCGCCTAAATTCACACCGGTACGCCCAAAGGTAAGCCCGGCATAGGTCAACACGGTATGAGGCACGCCGTCTTGCGGAACATAAACTACCGCACACTGATGCTTATGGAATTGTGCATTCAAGGACGCTGCAAGGGCACCGCCACCACCTTGCAGAAGACTGCGGTAGGCTACCGTGCCGGTGCTGGTCCATGAACCCAGGCGTTCGAACAGGGCTGCCGCATGGGCCATTTGAATCTGGTCAAGAGAAACCGTAACACCGGGTGCTTCGGAAAGGCCACGCATCTCTTCCGTCAAGCGGGAATCAATGAAGGGCGCAACCAAACTCCAGGCTTCGCGCAGTTGCGATGTGGTGCCGCCCGTCTGCGCAAGGTAGAACGAAATATAATCTCGCACGAAGGCATTCACCTGCGGGTACAGCAGCTGACCGTAATAGTTGCCCATCTCATAGGCCGTTCCATACACCACAATGACGGGCATCTTCGATTCGTCAAAACTCACGGCATCCGTGGCTTCCTCATTGGCAAGGTTCCCCGTAAATTCAGGATACTCATCCGGGGTCACCCGTACTCCTGTGGAAAACACCATCCGCGGCGTGGTGTACCCGGCACTCTGCAGCACAACCCGCAGTTCCGCTGGTACCGTCGCAGTATTGTTGTACTCCAACTGCACGTAATAGGCAGTATAGTTGCCAGCATCAGGAGCCGGAATGGGAGGCGTAACGTAGTAGGCGCCTGTATCACCACCGGTCTGACGGGTCAGAGTCGAGGAAGTCCATTCGTTGCCGAGATTTGGATTTCTGAAATCACGGCTGCCTACTGCCGTCGCCTGCCAGAGGCGCGCCGCAACAGGCAGGTTATTCGGATCCACCGCTACACGTATGGTGCCGTTGTCTTCAAAGGTATAACTAAACTCGGGCAGGTCCTTTTCCTGCGTCACTGCCATATACCAGGCAAGTAGCATACCCGTCGGATTATTCGGATTGGTCAAGTCAGCACCTTCTCCAAAACCACCCATACCATGACCAACGTTAGGCACATAACTCATGTGTGCGTCGCCTTCCAGGTCATGGAAGTAGTATTCGGCCGTATCCGGTACAAAGAACTCATCGCCGGTGGCATTCAACAGGAACTTAGGCATCGGGTAGCGCCCGCGCTGGGAATACTCATAAGGGTCAGTATATTCCAGCAGCGTGCGTGGGCCGGGCCCAACTTCAAAATCTTCGTTAAAAGATATGAGACGATCAAAAACACGTTCCTGTGCGTAATCATAAATGGCCGGTGACCAGTAACCGTAAACCTGCCTGTGATGCTTCAAATGGGGCTGCATATTCAGCACATTGATAACAATAGGCGCAATGGCCTTGACACGAGAGTCAACCGCGCCCGTCAGCCAGGTGGTCCATCCCCGCTTCGACGCACCGGCAACGACAAAGCCATCCAGCACTGTGCCGTGCAACGCCAGTATTTCCTCGGTCATATCCATGGCTTTTACCGCAGACTTGGCCATGGGGAACAACAAGGGCCAACTATAATCGGGATTGCCGCCGGTGGCTGCGTAAGTATCCATATATTTGTCATAGGAGTAAGCAATGATGGAATCTTCCGTGCGATACCGCAAGGGCAGTGGGCCACCGGTATTGTTGTCTTGTTCACCCGCCGGTATTACTTCCTCATTGAATACTATCGGCTGGCTCGGCACATTTTTCAGATGCACCACAGTCGTACCTGTCACAACGGCAATCTGCCACATCACATCCTCCACGGCTGCAGTCGAATTGCGGCTGCCGCCGTCAACAAACAACATGGCCATATCCGACATTTTGTAGACCGGTTCAACAATGGTCACAGGATGCACCCATTGCTGCGTCGCACTATTAACAGCGTCATCAGGATTCCAGCACTGAGATGTCAGGTTTTGAACCAAATACGCCGTTGCTACCTGCGCGCCGCCAAATTCCGCTGGTTTGATGGCCACCACTTCGGGGCTGGAATAGAAGTAGCAGTCATCATCTGCATGCACATAGTCGTAGATGGAGGGACGGATAACCAGTGACTGGGTGGTCGTCCTTTCAAGGTTCTGGTCGCCAGGCCGGGAAGCACTGTGCCGGAATGCCACCGTAAGCCGGGTGGTGTACTGGCCCTGGGCTTCATACTCGTGGGTCGGCGCCATCGCATTGCTGGTAGTACTGTCACCGAAATCCCACACATAGTCGCGAATGGGACGGGCATCAACAGGCTGTGGCAGCGTATTAAACGCAAAGGTGTCAACGTAGGTGTACCCCTGAGTCGCAGCAACAAAGCCATCGCCTTCTCGACGCCGCACGGTATAGTCTGCCACAGGCGCACGATCAACCACTACGGTACGCATTATAGAAACACCATAAGGCTCACTGATGCTGGTGGATTCCGTAATTACAGTTAACGTGACATCGTATCTGCCAGGTTCCGTATATCTGTGTGAAGAGGTGCGACCGCGCCCAAGGTCGCTTCCATCACCGTAGTCCCAGATGTATTCCAGAATAGGTTCGCTGGTAATCGTCGAATTGGCCGCCTCAAAGAACACTCGCTCATCCGTAAGGGCAAGGCGCGGCGCATAACTGAAATCCGGCGCAGGCGGTTCGGGAATCTCACGAATGGTGATAAAATCTTTCTTGGAAAGCGACGCACTACTCTCCAGAGAATCGCTGGAGGTCACGGTTAGGGTCACACTGTAAACCCCAGCAGTGGCATACATATGCTTCGGATTCGGCTCATCCGAGGTACCGCCGTCGCCAAAGTCCCACGCCCAAGCGACTATTGGCGCATAGCCAGCAACAGACATGTCAACGAAGTCAACGGGCCTATCAGTCCACTGCTCTGTGGGCGTTGCAGCAAAATTCGCCGCAGGCGGACGATAACTGACCGCAAGCGTTTTCTCTTGCGAATCCGTTCCATAGGTAGAAGTTACGGTTAAGGTTACCGTATACGACCCAAGATCGCCAAAGGCATGGCTGGGATTCTGTTCATCGGAAGTATTGCCGTCACCAAAGTCCCATTGCCAGGAGGTAATGTCGCCCCGACCAGATTCAGAAGCATCAAAGAACTTCACCGCTTCGCCCACATAGGGAGATGCGCCGCCGCTGGTATTGTAATTGAAATCTGCCCGGATGCCGCTCACCGAACGCACCACAATATAATTCTCTTTAACAGCACGCAGGTTGCCTGCTGCAGTGGTAATCGTCAAAGAAACCGTATAGACACCGGACTCCGCATAACGATGAACGGGCGCGAGTCCTGCTGAAATATTGCCATCCCCAAAGTCCCATGTACGCGACAATACCGGTGTGCCCTGAATCTGGGACGTATCCTTGAACGTAACGCCTTCGTTCACATCAACGCTGGTGCTTGATGCCACGAAATTCACCAGATTTTCCTGTTCGATGACCTGCATATAGCCGGACTTAACCACCTTGCGGCTCACATTGCGGTCGGTGGTTACCGTCAGGGTAACATCATAAATACCCGGCGTCGTATAACTATGAGAAGGATTCTGGCGCGTAGAAATGTTGCCGTCGCCAAATTCCCACAACCAACGGTTCACCTCGCCAGCAGCTTCCGTGCTAAGACTCATATCCCGAAATTCCACCGGTTGACCTGCCGGGATTCGCCGTTCCTCAGCACGAAAATCAGCCTGCAATATCTCGTCGGCAACCACGTCCACTATCAATTGCGCCGCACTGCCAGCGTTGAGATACAGTTTCCCCTGATTGACACCCAAGGCAAGCCTATCCCTATCAATGCGCACACGCACATGGATAGCGTCACCGGGGCCGCGACTGCTGCATTCCTCTGTCGTATCCAGACAGTCCTGTGGCAGTATCCAGTCCTGATCGGCGGAAACCACAAGCGCACCCATGGGTGTTGTACTATAGTTCTTATACACCCGCAACAATAGTTCTTCGCGGTCCGCCCCGAAATCAAGGGCTTCATCGGAGGCCAGTAATTGCACCCCCACCTTGGTCGGGCATCCCTGCAAACCAATACACAGCAACGCCATCACTAAAATGGCACCCAGAGGCGTTCGCATACTCTTCATGTAAAGCACTCCTTGCGCTTGAACCGCATTCTACTGCTGTCCCATTACTACATTTCCCACCACGAGGACGGTTGCCACCGCCCTGCTTATGACACCATAATGCCAGTTTTCTGCGCAGTTGTCAAGAATCTATTTCGCTTGCCAGTTTCAACGAGATACTATTCTACACCACAACAGCATAAAAAAACACACTTATTCATCCTGTTTCTGATTTCACCCAGGCAAAGTATGTAAATTTGCTATTTGTGATATTATCAACCGTCAGGGGGTAATAAGTCAACTATTGACAGGACTTTTTCTTGTAAATATCCATTATTTCAGGAACGTACCAGTTCTTTCTCGACACGACCACGCCTCTCATCTCCAACGAGAACACCAATCAGGGTCAAGGCAAAATCCAAAGCGGTACCGGGGCCACGTGAAGTCACAATACGTCCGTCTATTTCCACAGCATCACCGGTGTTCCTGGAATCCTTAAACGCAGCATCATCAAGAACACCGGGATAGGCGGTAAATGTGCGCCCTGCGAGCAAACCCGCTTTTCCCAAAATCATTGGAGCGGCACAGATTGCACCCACATAACGGCCAGAATCATGCATTTGCTTCACATAAGCCACAAAGCGGTCATGTTCCAACAACGCCGTAGCACCGCCCATACCACCGGGAATAACCACCATATCAAAGGACGGATCAGCCATAGCCGTCTCCAACACCGTATCCGCCACCAACACGACACCACGGCTTGCCTTCACAGGTTGTTCGTCCAGACCCGCCGTAACCACCTCGATACCCCCACGCCGTAAGATATCCACAATAATAACCGATTCCATCTCTTCACACCCCTGCGCCAGGGGAACCAATACTTTTTTCATACCATGTTACTCCTGCATTGTGTCCTTTAATCTGCCTATATAGTACCAGAAATCCGTATTCTAAAAAACGCAAAAGCGTTTCAATTGCCTAACGTCAGAAAAAATGTTTTTTCATTTTCCTGCGCAATCCAGTACAATGAACCGCACACAAACAAGCCCGTTACCACTCCGACAACAACTACAGGCGCCAAGACTATGCAGCAGCCAGAACAACCAGGCGATATTCTTTTCGTTTCCCCAAAAGGATCGCGCTTGTTCTGTGCACCGGAAACCACAATCAAGTGCCGCCATGCTGTAGAAATCCCAAAAGCGTTGGAGCTCCTTGAGCAGTGTCTGGCTGAAGGCTGTTATATTGCTGGTTTTTTGGCATACGAGGCCGGTTGGGCATTTCTGGATCGTGCTGTTCCCAAACAGCCGCCGGAATTCCCCCTGCTCTGGTTTGGCGTGTATAAAGATTGTACTGCCGTGCCAAGGCCGTTGAGCAATACCACAGCGAAACCTTTGCTGTGGCAACCTTCCATATCCCATGAAGCCTATTGCCGAAGTATGGATCGCATCAAGGCATATATAGGCGCAGGTGATACCTATCAGGTGAACTTTACCTTCCCCATGGAAACATATTTTCAAGACGACCCGCTGCAATGGTTCCGTCAACTCTATGCGGCACAACCCACAGAACACGCGGCTTATCTCGACACCGGCCGTTATAAGGTACTTTCCCTTTCACCAGAACTTTTTTTTGAATTGTCCGGTGAGGAACTGACCACCCGTCCCATGAAAGGCACCATACCACGAGGGTTGTATCCGGAACAGGATGAACAAAGGCGGTTGCAACTTTTTGAAAGTGAAAAAGACCGTGCTGAAAATGTGATGATCGTGGATTTGCTCCGCAACGATATGGGCAAGATCAGCCATAACAATTCGGTGGAGGTCGCGTCGCTCTTTGATGTGGAGCAATATGCCACCGTCTGGCAGATGACCAGCACCATAAAGTCACGGACAACGGCCTCCTTCACGGAAATCATGAAGGCGCTTTTCCCGTCAGGCTCTGTAACTGGTGCACCGAAAATACGCGCCATGGAGATTATTGACGAACTGGAATCCCACCCGCGCGGCGTATATTGCGGCGCTGTCGGCTGGTGGAGTCCCGACCGCACCGCCTCATTCAATGTTGCCATCCGCACCATTACGCTGGACACACAAACGCAGCAGGCGATGTATCCCGTGGGCGGCGGCATCACCTGGTACTCAAGCACAGCAGGGGAATATGCGGAATGTCTCGCCAAGGCGCACACAGTAACACAACCCTCCCCCACTTTCAGCCTGTTAGAGACCATGCTGTACGATGACGCAATCTTTTTGCTGGATGAACACCTGGATCGTTTGTGCGCCAGCGCGGCGTTTTTCGGTATCCCCTTCAACAGAGAACATCTTCAAGAGGCACTGCTCCTGTACACGCAGACGTTGGAAGCAGGCTATTGGAAACTGCGGTTGTTGCTGCATCGCGATGGCACCCATCACCTTGAGGCAGACTGCATCAGCAACATTGATCTGACTGATCCGACCGATCCGACTGATCTGTCTAATATCAAAACCCTGAAAGTAGCATTGGCAGACACCCCCATAAACAAAAGCAATCCCTTCCTATACCACAAAACAACACACCGTAGCGTTTACGAAACAGCAAAACAGGCTTACCCTGAAGCTGATGATGTACTCCTCTGGAACGAATCTGGCGAACTGACGGAAAGCACCATTGCCAACATCGTCGCCGAGTTGGATGGTGATCTGATTACGCCACCGGTGTCTTGCGGCCTCCTTGGCGGCGTGATGCGTCATCATCTGCTTCAATCAGGAACAATCCGGGAAGGCATCATCCAAAAAGAAGACCTGCACCGCATCCGCAACCTGTATCTCATCAACTCCGTTCGCGGCTGGATGGGCGCGACATTAGACCCTTGACGGCACCGTTTCCCGCCGAAGGACTCTACCGCCTTTCTGAATGACCGCCACCTGCAAATTTTTGGGAGTGACATCTACCCACACCGTCGCTTCAGGGGGATTGGTGATGGCATGGAACACGTTGTCGCCATCCTTACCCGGCATTACCCAGGCAAACTTGTGGGTGTGTCCGCTAAGCCAGAGTTGTGCGCCGGAAGCATTGACCAGAGGTCGCCACAACCGTTGCACTTCTTCCGCACCAAAGCAGGAGGAACCAACACCGGATATGGGGATATGAGAGAGTACGATCCGGTACCGCGCATTTTTTGCGGCATCACTTTCCAGATCAGCCTTCAGCCACGCAGTCTGCTTTTCACGGAACGGCGCGAAGTCCACCAGTCCGGCATATTCCTGGTTGCCGTCCGGTTTGTCCTCGCCCGAATCGAGCGCCACAAAATGTACACCGCCATGATCAAAAGAGTAATACGGGCGCCCATCACGTCCGGGAATGTACTCCGCAAGGCGCCGTGCCAGGCCGCCACGGGTCTCATGATTGCCCCGCACAAACACCAGCGGCATACGCGCCCCAAAACGTTCTGCACACACATCATAGAAGGCGGTAAAGAATTGTTCCTCCCGTTTGAAGTCATTGATGATGTCGCCGTTCAGCACCACGAAATCCAGGGTATCCCAGGACACATCATCGAACATGGCTTTCAACCGCGCACTGTCATCGTGAATGTCATTCCACATCACGAAGGAAAAAGTGTCCTTTGACGGATCAAGCGGCATACACGCGAAGATATCGCTTTCCACGGTATCGCCGAAGGCCACGTTATAAGGCGTCAAGTATCCCTTAAATTCCTGGGAAACCAATTTGTATTGAATCTTTTTTCCCGGAGTCAATCCGGTCAGGCGCACAGCGTGGCAGGTGCTGTCATTGGGAATCAAACCGTCCAGACTGGTAACTGCTGAACGATCCAGTTTGTTGTCATAACCATATATCACACGTGACACCGCAGGACGGTTTGTATGCCACGTAAGGGTCACTTCGCCCGCACCCGGCGATTGCACCACAGGCCCGTGGGTAATGCCAAAAGGTGCATCCTCTTTGCGCTCCGCCGACGCTATCATCGCTGGCACCGTCAGCCCCAAAGCACCTAACCCAATACGTTTCGCAAATTCACGACGGGATACATTCTGCAACATAGCAAATCCTTTCCTTCATCTGCACAAAAACTGGTAGTTGCCAGAACCCACTATCAGATTCCAGCCATTATTATCTTGTCCAACGACCTCTACACCTTCAATTTCTGTAATCG
>CAZBNU010000018.1:0-1076 GCA_964493075.1 uncultured Nitrospirales bacterium
TTCATCATTTTTTTGCATTTCAGGACGTTTTTTGACGTTTTAGAACGTTTTTTTTTGGGCCATTCGCACCAATAACCACAATATGTGGTGCTTAATACCGCATTTACCACGATATGTTGTGCTTTGTAGGTCGCCGGTGGTTAGGAGCACGGGGACAGGAATGTCCCCGCTTTACCCAATCCTCTCCATAACGTTCCTCCCGGTGGTTAGGAGCACGGGGACAGGAATGTCCCCGCTCCGCGTGTACACCATTCTGCTTTTTTGAGTTGCATGACACTTCTCCTTTTTGGGAGTTATATTTCTCCATACATTCACCGGGGTCGTTTGCGTGGAATTGGGGTTTGGGCTTTATTGGCATGAGTGTAGTGGAGGGGTGAGGCGGGCGGAAAGTAAACGGTTGTGTTTACTTTTTTTGGGGGGTATGGACGGTATGGACGGTATGGACGGGGTGGACGGGGTGGGACGAATGGGACGGATGGGATTCAGTGGTGGGCGTAGGGTGGCCTGAGGGTGTGCGCCATGTTTATTGATCATTCTGTATGTTTGACAATTTGCCTCTGTCAGGTTCATACTTTCCTTTGCCCTAGTAGTAGTAGAAAGCGGTATTCCGGTTACATTTTTTTTCAACGGAAGGATTTTGTTTATGAGAATTTTATACCTGCTGGCTGTTGTAATGACTTTTGCGGCGCCTTACCTTGCTTATGCTGAGTCTGAGGCGGATTGGCCTTTTTTTCCTTATTGCATTGACACGCATGACAGTATGAAGCGTTCCTTGCCGGAACAGGCGGCGATGTTGAAGGAGTTGGGGTTTGATGGGATGGGGCATCTTTGGCTGGATAATGTGAAGGAACGGCTTGAAACGCTTGATGCTGAAGGTTTGAAACTGTTTCAGATAACCCTGTTGGTGAACATTACCAAGGAGGAGCCTTATGATCCGCGTCTTAAAGAGGTACTACCCCTGTTGAAGGGACGGGATGTGCAACGCTGCCCAACGCGCAAAGCAGCATATAGCCACCGGCCGTCCAAATATCCGCCAGCGCACTGCCCTCGGTTTGCGTAAGCTGCGTAATTTGAGA
>CAZBNU010000018.1:1086-1890 GCA_964493075.1 uncultured Nitrospirales bacterium
GGTACTACCCCTGTTGAAGGGACGTGACGTGCAACTTTGTCTGTTGACGGGCGGTATGAATCCGTCGGATACGGCTGGGGATGAGAAGGGCGTTGCCATTATCACGGAAATCGCGGATATGGCGCTTGAATCGGGCACGAAGATTGTGCTGTATCCCCATGCCAACGATTGGCTGGAGAAGGTGGATGATGCCATTCGTCTGGCGAAGAAGGTGAACCGTCCGAATGTGGGTGTGATGTTCAATCTCTGCCACTGGCTCAAGGTGGATGATGAGGAGAATATGGTGCCCGTGTTGAAGCGTGCCCTCCCCTATCTTTGGGCGGTGAGCATTAACGGCGCAGATACGGCAGCCTCGATCCATGACGGTACCGGGAACTGGTTGCAGCCTTTGGATAGCGGTTCTTTTGACAATGCCAAGTTATTGAAGGCTTTGAAGGAACTGGGATATACGGGTCCCATTGGATTGCAGTGCTGGGGCATTGAAGGCGATGTGAAGGAACACCTGACCCGTTCCATGGACGCCTGGAAAAAACTGCTGGTTCGCTGTAACCAATCTGATGGAACGGAGTCAAAATAAACGTGGGCGTTGCCCGCCACCCAGGTTGTAGTACTTAAGGGACATAAGGGACGAAAGGGACATAAAGGAAAGTGAATGGAATTTCCGAAGAAATTGCTGGCAGGGATGCCAGCGTTCCCAGTACCGAAACCATGGGCTGCTAGACAGTTACTACTTTTGTTTTTGTAATAGCAGATAAGAAATAAGGTACTATAGTATCTATGGTATTATCTGTCAATAGTAAATTA
>CAZBNU010000018.1:1900-34476 GCA_964493075.1 uncultured Nitrospirales bacterium
TTTCGATACCGATACCGATGCCGATGGTGATGCCGATACCGATGCCGATGCCGATACCGACGCCGGTTTCGATACCGATGGTGATGGTTAATTTGTATTTTATGAATTAAAACTGGGTTGCGGGAATTACCCGCGTTAGTTTGTAACTTTGAAAAACTATGGGAGAAGTGGAAATGAAAGACAATGTTAAATCGCTATCGAGGCGTTCTTTTCTTGGTGGCGTAGGAGTAGCGATGGCTGCGCCTTATATTATGCCGTCCTCTGTTTTTGGCGCGGATGCGCCGAGCAAGCGCATCACCATTGGGGTGGTGGGCACGGGCGGCCAGGCGGGCGGCCTCACTGAAAATGCCATCAGGCACAAGAATACGCGGATTGTCGCCCTGTGCGATGTGGACAGCAAACGTCTAGCAGAAGCAAAGGGCCTCGTGGATCAGTATTACGAGAACGAGGACTGTACGGCCTACTCGGACTATCGCGAATTGATTGCACGGGACGATATAGACGCGGTCATTGTCGCCACGCCGGATCACTGGCATGCGCTGGTATGTGTGGAAGCGGCCCGTCTCGGCAAGGACATCTATTGCGAAAAGCCGCTGACCTATTCGTTGGGCGAGGGACAGATGGTTGTCAAGGCGGTGCAGGAACACAAGCGCGTGTTTCAGACCGGCAGTATGCAGCGTTCTGCGCCAAACTTCAAGCAGGCCTGCCAGCTGGTGCGCAATGGACACCTTGGCGATATCAAGAAAATTCTGGTGGCGCTTCCCAATGGTGGCCATGCGATGTGGGTGGATGAGTTTCCGGCGCCGCCGCCGGAGCTGGACTGGGAATTTTACGTGGGGCCTGCGGAATGGACGCCTTTCCACCCGAAGCGGTATCACTGGGACTGGCGCTGGTGGCTTAGTTTTGGCGGCGGGCAGATGATGGACTGGATCGGGCATCATGGCGACATTGCGCACATGGCGATGGATTGGGACACTACCGGTCCTGAAGAAGTAGAAGGCCTGATTTGGGAGCCGACCAAAGCCCGTAACAACCTTTATAACGGGCCGGAAAACTACATGTTCAAATGCACCTACAAGGGCGGGGTCGAGATGACTGTGGCGAATGCCGCAAACATGCCGGATGAATTCAAGGCGTGCGGCGAACTGGGCACCATGTTCTTCGGTGACAAAGGGAAATGGCTGTATGTGGACCGTGGTAAAATCACGGCAAGCGATGAGAAACTTCTGAAGATTCGTCCGAAAGGAAATGATTTCAGATTCCGTCGGCAGCACAATCACATGACCGATTTCCTGGATTGCATTGAATCGCGGGAAGAATGTATTGCGCCGGTGAACGCCGGGCATCGTTCGGCCTCCATTGGGCATCTGGGAAAAATTGCCTGCACACTGGGGTGCAGTTTCAAGTGGGATCCCAAAAAGGAAGAATTCAAGGACAACCCGGCACTGAACGGTATGCTGATGCGCAAATACCGCGGCGACTGGTCTCTGGAAGCCTAAACGACGCCGGGCTCTTCTGACAGGGAGAAGCCATGAAAGTAAGACCAACTTATGTTGCAGACCAATTTTATCCGGGCGACCCGGATGAATTGCGTACAATAGTCGAAACATACATAGAAGAAGCAGATACAGAACAAGCACCACAACAGGTATCCTGCATGGTTATTCCCCATGCAGGATACATTTTCTCTGGGCCCACGGCGGGGTGTGGCTACAAACGCATACAGCGGGCCACCCCCTCCCGCGTTGTGCTTTTGGGCGTATCCCACCGGTATCGTTTTGATGGTGTGTCCTTATATGATGGCGAGGCTTTTGATTCTCCCCTTGGGGAAGCAAAGATTGATCGTGAATTCTATGCAGAACTGGAGAAAGAATTTACGGTTGAAGGGCCGCGTCCACACGAGCACGAGCACACGCTGGAGACGCAGATTCCCTTTTTGAAATGCGCTCTGGGCAATGTTCCGATTGTACCGGTGCTTTTCGGCGTTACCGCTGGCAGCCTGCACATTGCACTCGGCCAAAAACTTGCGGCTATGCTTTCTCCGGGCGATATTGTGATTGCCTCGACCGATCTCTCCCATTTTCTTGAAGAAGCGGAAGCAAACGAAATTGACAGCAGCACTATTGAAGCAATCGTGGCAGGAGATGCAGCGGGACTTGTTGCCGGTCTGCGTGAGGAGACGTATTCCATGTGCGGCGCGGCAGCAGTTGTGACCGCTTTATCGTGCGCGACTGCCCGACGGGCCACGACACGGACACTATTGGACTATCGCACGAGCGCGGCTGTATCCGGCGACTACGGCCGTGTCGTCGGTTATGCCGCTATTACAATGGAGTATGAATCGTAATCATGACAACAACTGTACGTGATGTCTGTAACTTCATGGAGGATTGGGCACCTGCAGGCTGGGCCTATCCCTGGGATCGCGTGGGACTGCACACAGGCAACCCGGCACAAAGCGTTGAGCGTGTTCTGGTATGCCTTACGGTAACGAAGGCGGTGGTTGCCGCCGCCATTCGCAACCGCTCTTCCATGATAGTGGCCCATCACCCGCTGATATGGGAACCCCTGAAACATCTGCGATCCGATGACCCACTCACGAAACTGTGCCTTGACCTTTGCCGTGCGGATATTGCCTGTTTCGCCGCGCACACGAATCTGGATATTGCGCCGGGCGGCGTAAACGATGCCCTGGCGGCACGGCTGCAATTACGCGATACCCATGTGCTGTTCAGGGAGGCGCACCTGAAACAGATTAAGCTGATTACCTTCGTTCCGGCGACACATCAAAAGGCAATGCTAAAAGCCTTGGCCGATGCCGGTGCAGGGATCATCGGGGACTATACCCATTGCTCTTTCAATACGCCGGGCACGGGCACTTTTCTGCCCGACGAAACGACCAACCCGTTTACTGGAGAAAAGGGCAGAATCAACGAAGAAGCGGAGATGCGGGTGGAAATGCTTGTGGACAAGGCGCGACTGGCTGCTGTGCTTGGGGCACTGCGAAATGCGCACCCCTACGAAGAACCTGCTTATGATCTTGTAAGCCTTGAAAACATGCCGGTGGAAATCGGACTGGGGCGCATAGGGCTGCTTGAAACCCCTTTGCAGGCGGCTGAGTTTGTTGAATACGTGCGTGAATGTCTGGCCATTCCACACGCCATTTTGCATGGTAGTATCAAGCGGAAAATCCGAAAAGTTGCTGTCCTGGGCGGCAGCGGTGGCGATTATGTGTCCCGGATACCGCTGGATGTGGACGCCTATGTGACGGGCGATATTGGATATCATGATGCAGAAACTGCTCGGCTTCGCGGTGTTGCGTGCGTGGATGCGAGCCATTATGGGACAGAACTTCCTGTAATTAAAGAGATTACGTCACGCCTGGGCAAGTCATTCCCGGAGATTACAGTCCACACCTTCGCAGAGAAACGGGCAATGGGGCTTATAGCGGCGTCTCAAACGCAACACAGCGATCCATAAAAATCAAGCCTTACATGAAAAAGACGTTGAATTTGCGGTATACTTCACGGGTATTTGCACATACAGGGCTGACTATATGGATTATACCTATGAGACACTATTCGTGCGTAACGCCTTCGAGGGGGAACTAAACCCGTGATCAGGCGGAGAAGCGAACTGATACAAACCACCATCTGCATCGTGCTGCTTTTTGTAGTGCCTGTGCTGCTGTCTGCTCCTGCGGTGAAGGACGGAGATTTGCCTCTGGACATGGGCGCACTTACTAGCCTTACGCCGTGGCAGGAAGCGCGGCCCGATGGAATTTCGGGTCAGGATGCCGATACCCATTCCCCGATCATCGAACGCTATTATCCGTGGTATGCTTTCATCAACCATGCAGGCGCTGCTGGCGATTTACCTTTGTGGAATCCCTACGAGTCGTTTGGAGCGCCCTTTCTGGCACTTTGGCGCACACGAGCGCTGTCCCCCTTCTCTCTACCTGTTTATTTACTTCCTTTACACACGGGGATTGGCATTTCCATATTTCTGAAACTTTTGATTGCCGGTCTCTGCGCGTATTATGCAGCCCGGCGCTTTCAGTTTCCCCCGTCTTATGCCCTGTTGCCTGCGATCACCTTCCAGATGAGCGGTTTCCTGCTCGTGGGCCACTGGCATCCAGCCGCTGATGTTTTACCCTGGTTCCCCTTGCTGCTACCCTGTTTACAGCGCATGTTGCTTGGCGACTATCGTGTGTGGCCTTCTGTTGCAGTGCTCATCGGCCTTATGACTTTTGGTGGGGATCCGGAATCAGTCGTCATCATTCTTCTGTTCCTTTTCCTGCTAACCATTATCTACGGGCTTCGCACCTATACGCTGCGACATCTCACAGGCGCTTTGGCAACCCTGATTATTGCCGTTTCTCTGGGTCTGCTGCTGGCTGCGGTTCAACTGGCACCCTATATTGAATTCCTTCAGCATGGTTACCTGGAAAACAGGCTCCCTGCCAGTTTTGAACTGGCCGATATTGCGATGATGCTGGCTCCAGTCTTTTCCGCGAACACTATCACCGTTGCTTCCTTCCTGCCGTCTGCTGTAGTTGGATTCCTTATGGTTCCTCTGTGGCTGGCGGTGCGACGATCAGCCAACCGGATTCGAAAGAGGCGGTTGGAATCTTTCCTGCTGGCAACTCTTGTTTTGGGTTGTCTGTCTGTTTTCACGCCGCTATTCAGGGCGATTCCGGGTTTGTCGCATTTCTCAGTCTGGCATTTTACCCTTTCCGTGCCCCTTGCTTTCGGCCTGCTGGCGGCAGCCGCTGCCGACGAATGGATACACCTAGATGTGGACAAATGCAAGATTGCTCTGAAGAAACTGATCTGGGTTCTTCCTGTATTCTGGGGGATGGCCTTCCTACTTACATTGATGGTAGCCAAAGGGTTTACGGCATCCGGCCGGATACCCGCCAGTTTTATACTGACCGCTGGAGCGGCGTTTTTTTTACTCGTTCTGTTGCTTACGACAGTTTTCTGGCCCAAAGAGAAACTTCTGATATTTTCCCTGTCCTTTATTACAGCAGCCCTGTCCTGGTTTATTTACACGCCAACCGCATTTGTGACGCCCAACGATCAGATATTTCCTGAAACCCATTTCATCCGCACCTTGCATGGGTTAGACAGCAGGGTGGCGGGAAGTGTACGCCTGCTGGACTGGCCGTTGTCCCCTCACGGCATTTCCCAGACCTATAGCCCGGCTGGCGTTAACCTGACACGTAGCGAACTGTTTATGCAGCAGGCGGAGGGACGACCGCAGTTGCTCCGTCTTTCTGGTGCACAAGCACTCCTTTTGACCAAGCAGGACATACAGGAAAGGTATTCTTCGCTCAGGCCTATGCTTAACATACAGGAGGTGTTTCCGTCAGGCGCTATACTGCTGAAAGATCTGCAGGCAAAGGACAGGGTCTTTGTGACCCATACAGGCAGGAAACATGACGGGACCGATGCGCCGACCATTCGCGCAGCCGGACCACCGCTGCTTGAAGGCGGCGTACTCCCCGAATCCCTGCCTGATTCTGCCACCGGAAGCGTTGTGATTACGCATGAGTCTGGCAATACCCTGCGAATAACCGCAACATCCAGCCGTCCTGCGGTACTGGTCGTCAGCGACTCCTGGTACCCCGGCTGGCAGGCGACATCGGGAGATAAGTCTGCAGAAGTATTCCCTGTTGATATCGCGTTCCGCGGGATAGAACTCAGCGAAGGCACCCATGAGATACATTTGAAGTATACACCCTCTTCCCTGAAACTTGGCGGGTATATCAGTCTTGGCGCTTTCTTTTCGGTCTTGTTTGGTTTTGGGGCATGGTACCGTGGACGCAAGCGGCAATAAATTACTGATGGTTTACTTCCACTGTCATGGGAGATGCTCCAACACAATAGCGACATTTTTCTCCACGGCGCCCTGACTTTCCAGCACGACCTTTCGGCCCTTTTGTGCCATGCTTTCTCTCAATGCTGTATTTCGAATCAAGGTCCGGAGCATTTCCGGCAATTCGTCTGGCTTTACCTGACATGCACCCTGCGCATCGATCAACATCTTTGTTGCATCGGGGAAATTTCCCATAAAAGGGCCGAAAACGGTGGGTACGCCCAGTGCTGCAGACTCCAATGGATTATGGCCTTCAACCCCTGGATAAAAACTTCCGCCTATAACTGCAACCGTAGCGATTGCATAAAACTGATTAAGTTCACCCAAGGTATCGAGAACGAAAATGCGGGACTTATTCGTCTTATTCCCGGCGGCTACTTCCGATCTTGTGCAGACATCTTCCGCTTTGAAGATATGAAGTACCTCATCCATGCGGTTTAAATGTCTCGGTGCAAGGATCAGGCGCAGCCCTTTACATGTATCTTTGAGGGTCTGCCAACATTGCTTTGCAAGTTGCTCGTCTCCGGGTCTTGTGCTTCCAAAAATTAATATGGTGTCATCCTTTGAAAAGCCAATTTCCCGCAAGAGGGTGTCTCGTTTGTCCGGAGTTATCTCTGTAACTACTGCATCATTTTTCATGTTTCCTGTAATCTTAATCTTTTTTTCTTGCACACCAATGGCTTGAAACCGGCCTGCGTAGGTTTCGTTTTGAACAGCCACCAAAGCAATATATTTATGAAACGGTGGGTAGAGGTGACGGTACCGTCTGTATTTCGGAAACTTCCTTGCGCTGATACGTCCGTTCAAGATGAGAACAGGTATTTCAGCTCGGGCAGTCTCGCGCACCAGATTTGGCCATATCTCTGTTTCAATGATGGCAAGGACACAAGGACGAGTTTTTTTGATAAAATATCGGATCGTCCATTTGAGATCGAAAGGTGCAAGCACGACCGTTGCATCCAAGGCCAATGATTCGGCGAGGTGAACTCCGGACAAGGTGCTTACAGAAAGCATTATCGGCCGCTGAGGGTCTTTTTTACGCAGCACCAGTATCAGTTGTTTTGCGATATTTACTTCACCGACACTGCACGCATGGATCCATATTGGTTTGTCTGTAAAGGAGGGCGCCTCTGGGTTGAAGCGCTGCATCAGTTTTATATGCTTGCGAGACAGCAACAGGTACAGTATGGCTACCGGTGCAAGCACAGTAAGAAGTAAATTATACAAACAGTATCTAATCATGGCCATAAGAAAAGGCGGTTCATGTAGATCATGAACCGCCCAGATTGGTTTTCAACACGAGGTTAATATGGAAGTTCTGTTACGTCGAAGAAGCGTGCACCTGTGGAGTCAATGACATCCGGGGTGACGAAGATGAGCAGGCTTGATTGCTTGACTTCCTTCTTGGAACCACGGAAGAAGAATCCTACGACAGGGATATCCGCTAAATAGGGCATCTTCTGTTCGGACTTTGAGGACTGGTCCTGCACAAGTCCACCCAACACCAGTGTATCTCCGTCATGGACAATCACGTTGGTCCAAACCGCCTGCCATGAGGTGGTAGGCAGATTGATTTCGTTCACGATTTCCTGGTCGGAAATGATCTGCTTCTGCTCGAAAGACTTCGTTCCAGTACGGGTACGCACTTCGGGATTCAACCATAAACGCACCTGGTTGTTGTCACGAATCTGCGGGGTAACCGACAAGGCTATACCGAAGTTGTAGGCTTGGGGTGTAACATTCTGTACGAAAGAAGTAGTTGTTCCACTCTGGAATCCCGCTGTTGTGTAGACTTGCGTATTCACAGATGAAACGAAATACTCTGTGGCGAAATCCGCAATAACCGCTGGTTTGCGATTCATGGTGGTAACACGGGGTGCACTCAACAACTCCGATTCTTCAAGACCATCAAGGTAATCAAAAGCAACACTCAATTCGTCACCATCTGCATTACTTAATATATTTCCAAGCAGGTTGAACGTGGGCGCTGCGGAGGCAGTCGGATTCACCAAGCCGCCTAATGCCGCGTCGGAAATCGTATTTGTCAAAACAGGCGAACCATCTGGGCGACTGTAGAACGGAAGAACATTGTCTATGCCGTCACCATTGACATCATAATAATACACGTCATTTTCGAGGGTTGGGAGTTTTGCTGCGCGTGCATTTTGATCACTGAGTTTTGCATCCCACTGGAAACCAACTTTTTTCAGGTCTTCAAGTCTGATGGTGAGAAACTTTGCTTCGATGCTCACCTGTTTAGGCGTAACATCAATCTGCGCCAGTTGTTTCTCAAATTCTGCGAGATTACTCGGCGTATTCTTAACGATCAGCATATTGTTGGCGGGATTATAAATCATGTCCGACAACAATTCTTCGGTGTAGGGCTCATAAACCTGAGGTACAAGTCGCTGGAGCAGGGAAAGCACATCGCCACCTAAACCGAAAGAACCGGAGCTCGCGCCCAATTGTGCGCCACCAGCAGCAGAAGAATAACCGCCTGCAGCACCGGTCTGTCCTGCAGTGGAACCGGTGCCCATGCGCGACAAACCGACCGTCTCGGGCAGTGCCGGTGATTCACCTACCATTATATCCGGATAGGTGCTAAACAAATCCGAAATATTGCTAATCATCGTGACATCACTGCCGGTCATACCGCCGCCCATGCCGCCCATGCCGCCCATGCCGCCCATGCCGCCATAACCACCGCTCATACCTGACATGCCACCCATGCCACCCATCATACCGCCCATGCCGCCCATGCCGCCCATACCTGACATGCCACCCATACCTGACATACCACTCATACCGCCCATGCCACCACGCATGCCGCTCATACCACTCATACCACTCATGCCGCCCATGCCGGACATACCGCTCATACCGCCCATGCCGGACATACCGCTCATACCGCCCATGCCGCCATAACCACCGCTCATGCCTCCATAACCACCACTCATGCCACCCATACCGCCCATCATACCGCCCATGCCGCCATAACCACCGCTCATGCCTCCATAACCACCACTCATGCCACCCATACCGCCCATGCCACCCATCATGCCGCCGCCACTGACACCACCAAAGGTATTTCTCAAAACGACTTTGAACAGTGTCTCCGAACCAGCATTACGCAGTTCGTAATAGCGGGTTTCCAGTTTTTCAAAAGATTCCTGACGAATGATGATGGGTTTGCTAATCCAGATGAAGCCTGGCTGTGCTGCATAGTCCAATCCGAGCGGACGTAGCAACGCCTGCAACGCTTCGGCAACCGTCACGTTCTTCAGATTGATATAGGGAACACGACCGTCTGACTTGACGCCGTATTGGGGGTCTTCATCAAGCAACGGGCCTGTCGTCTGTCCTGGCTGTCCTTGCGCACCACCCGCATTCTGGAATCCGGGCCGTGCTCCCGGGGGCATACCGCCTGGAGCCCCAAATCCACCTGATCCCATTCCTGGAGGGCCACCGCCGCCCATTGGAGGGAATGCACCGGGCATTCCTGGAGGGCCTCCTGGCGTCATGCCAGGCTGTGCTGCCTGTGCAGGCTGTGCTTCTGGAGCCGGCATTACCGCACGATTATCAATAACAATATTGACGTCCCAGCTATCGGCAATAAAGTCTACGATTTCACTGATGTGAATGTCTTCGAACTCAATACTTACCGGTGATTCAAGAATCTGCTCAATGGGGCTTTTCTCTTTTGCTGCCACATATTCTTCTTCAATTTCGGGCACAGCAAAACGGTAGGGCTTAATACCGCGTGCGTCTGCGCCTTCGGGTAGACGTTTTGACTCTTCGATAAAGCTCCTTATCATTGCACGGTCTTCGACTACACCCGTTTCTGCCGCTTCAACAACGTTGGTATGTGATCCAAGCGTTGCCTTATGCAGACCTTCCTTGGCCTCGGCATTCTCCGGATCGATCAGCAATGCATTGCTATAAATTTCCACTGCCGTATCATATTTTTCGGCTTCAAGATAACGCACGCCATAGTCGAGAAGTTCACGAATACGCTGCTTGCGAATCTCGTCAGCGGAAAGTTCCATTTCGCCATTTTTTTCACGAATGACTGCCGGATCGATAGTCTGGAAGCTGGGCACAGCATTCACATCCATGCCGACCATTGCCTGTTGCAGCCGTGCATTCGCCTTTTCCTGAAACTGCCTGGCTTCTGCTAAGGCAGGGTCTAATGCCAGCGCACGATTGAACTCTGTAAGCGCTTCGCGATATAAGTCGCGCTTATACAAGTCCACGCCACGCCGCAGATATTCTTCCGCCTCACTGATGGCGGCTTCCGGAGCAGTTTGAGCAGTGTCCGGAGCAATCTCCACAACACTTGCGGCATCCGCTTCCTGAATATCTGCCACAGGCGACGCCACTTCAGCGTCAGCCATATCCTGCGCCAGAGCCGGCAGCACGACCAAACACGCTGCAAACATAATACCCAGCAGTGCGATGCTTCGTTCAAATCCGGTATTCATTATGGTCTTATCCTCCCGCTGTTTGCGGCACTTTACCATCTTGGCCATGCCAGTCACTTTCATGCTTGTTTTCATTATCACATCCGTAATGTAAAGGGTCTATCATATCGTTCAGAAAAAACTACAACCGTTCGCGTATCTGCATCGATCTCCAGCAGTTCAAACTCTTCAAATTGTTCACCCGCGGAATACCATTTGGTCGTGCGTTCACTGCGCAATCGGGCACGTGCGCTTCCGCCTGTTTCCTGGATATCCAGTAATTGGATATTCAGGTCTTCTGCAGTGACCTCGTTACTTGCTGCCGCTCGCGTCTGCCCAGAATGATACCAGAAAGGGTTACGCTCATAAAAGGTAACATACACTGCAGGCATATCCATGAGCGGACGCGCTGGCGGATTACCGGGCAACCCCAAGCTTTCTCTGTCGGCAGGGTCTTGCGGCAATTGCTGTTTTGGCGGCATGGGCTTTGGCCAATTGGGCGGCGCAGGCGGTGTCAATACGCCATACACGCGGTACACAAGAACGAGCATCATAACCACAAGAACCATGAGTTCCTTGTAGTTCCAGATTAACAGTCCTATTTTTCGAAGTTTATCCATTCGTTATTTTCCGCCACCGGGCTATCACGTTTCTAAATACTATATTCCATTTGCCTCATCAATTCATAACCAATACAGTTCGTTTAAACCACGTCCAAGCCTTACTAAATATGCCCGGTTCCGCAGTCGCTGATACTCTCGATACTGTGGTATCCCTTCCTGCAGCAGGACGCCCAGTCACCGGCATCTCAGTTTCATCTTTGGGGGTCAGATACCGTGCTTGAGTGAGTAAGAGCCCTACATTCAGTTGTGGTTCCACATTATAAGCAATGTATGCGTATGAAATTTTAATGGCCTCGACGCTGAAATAGCGCGGTTCCTGCCGCAACTTATCCAGCATATTAATCAGGTCTTTGGCTGTGATGGTGCATTGCACCCCCACCGTCTGTAATTCCAGCAAGTTGGCATACATGGCTGGCACACGACGCGGCCACACCGAGATGGCGGACACAGAAGTCATTTTCGAATCCAACAGAAACTCAGTAAGGGACTGGCCAAAACTCAAATAGTTAAGATTAAGTTCGATCTCAAATGGGGAAATATCCCTGCCGCCCCAGTCTTCTGCAGTCTGCACATTCAGGATGGCTCGCATATTCTGCGGGAAGCGATCATAGCCGCCCATCTTCTCGTACACCTTCATGTACAGGTCACGAAGCATCTTTTCGGATTCGTCCGTGTACCAGAACTTGAGCATACGGTCTTCATCAGGCGTAAACTCTACCTCAAACCAGTCCCCAAGATTAAAATAGCCAGCGCGTTCTTCACGTGCATTGCGCCAAGGCTGTACATAGTTTTGCCATTCATTGATAAGGAGTTCAGGCTTGTACCCTTGAAACGTTTCGGTTAACTGGTCATAGGAAGTTTCGAGGGTCTCCCGAAGTTTATCGTCCTGCTTATAGCCGTCAAAAATTTCTTTGAAATGAAACTGCCAAGCGGCACCCATAATGGAAAACACCGCGACGAGCACTACGACGCCAATGATTTGTTCCTTGTGCTTCATTGGCTGCTCCCTTCACCACCTTCGGGGCGCGACAAATTCGGGCGTTCCTGAGTATACCTAAATCTTACTTCAACGGTAAAGGAAAATAATGTTTGAGCAGTACTTCCTGCTGCTACCCGGCTGTCAAGCACCGGTCCAGTAGGCGCTTCGTACAAAATCTCCCAAGGAACGCGCTGTACGCTCGCCTGTGCAAAATTGACTTTCTCCGCACTCACATACCATCTACTTGGCATGGCGTATGAAGTAGACGACAATTCATTTACAAAATTCTTTATGACTTCATCCGATTCGGCAAACCCATGAATAACTACGCCGTTTGACCAGGGAACCGACACATCGCCGACGACCCGATAGGGTCCCTGTGCAGCACCTCCTACGCCTTGTCCTGATGCCTCGCCCGGCGGATAAATCCCCGGGAACCCAGTACTACGAGGTCCCCCACCGCCGCCGCCGCCGCCACCGCGACCGGCTCTGCCGCCGCCGTCATTTTCACCCGGTGCATCATTTACAACAGTGCTTTCCACATTGGAGAACCACATTTTTCCCAACACTGGCCGTGCATCATTTATGAACATCAATTCATCGAGCCAGAAGCGACGGCTCACACGTGCATTGTCCAGCGCCGCTACCTGATTACTGAGGGTCTGCACCTGACGTTTCTTTGCTTCAATTTGCGGTTTAAGTGTGGATCCTGGTACAGGCGCCCCCGGACGGATAAGCAAGACAAGTTCGGGATCATAGGCGCGTATAGCGTCTTTAAGTTCTTCGATGCGCGCCTTTACGAGTTCATTCTCTCTGGATGCCGCAGGCACCATGGAGAGAAAGATTAAGATAAGCGCCACGATGGATCCAGCCCAATACCTGATCTGTTCCTTCCGTCGCGCCATTTGCAATATTCTGGGCGGAATAAGGTCTACATCAATGGTGACTGTATCAGCGGCACGCAACGCCATACCCAACACGTCGGAAACCTGTTCCGGGGCTTCCTTTATGGCCTGCGCATCAGGAGCGATCTGAACATTATTCAAGGTCTGCGCAATTCGTACATCCATATCCAAGCGCTTGCGAAGATAAGGTACGAGATTTTTCAAGCGGGCCCCACCGCCAATAAGCAGCACCTTGTTGACTTGTCCGCCTCCTGGCTGCGACCTGAAATAGGAAAAAGAGCGCTGTATTTCGCCTGCCATGCGGTCCAGCACGCGTCCAATCACTTCGCCGCTCGTACCATCTTTTTTGGGATCGCCTGTGGGCGCGAAGGCACGCTCCCGCTTTATGCGTTCAGCGGATACGAAATCCATATTGAACGCTTCAGCGATGGCGCGTGTAATATCATTACCTCCCGCATTGAGGGGTCTTGTAAAGCGGAATTGGTTTCCCCGTTCAATCACAATGTCCGTGGTGCTGGCACCGACATTGATAAGCGCCACACATTCCCCCTGGTCGCCAAATTCCCCCTGATGCCTAACCCAGTTATAGGAAGCCAGCGGCAGCACATCAACACCTGCAACACTGCACTTAAGCGGCTCAATGGGTTCAATGTGTTTTTCAACGACATCAACTTTAATTGCAGCCATCATCACATCATAACCACCCTGCTCGGTGCGGTTAAGAATCTGATAGTCCATTGCGATTTGGTCGAGGCCGAAGGGAATCTGCTGTTGGATTTCGTAGCGGACTATCTGGCTGACTTTATATTCAGGCACCGGGGGTAAAGTTCTGCAGCGGGTAAAAACAGACTGTCCGGGCACACCCAGAACTATTTTTCCCTTTTTGACCTTGGCAGCCTTCAGCGCCTCCTGCAATGCCGCCACTCGCAACTCTTTACGCTGCTGTTCCTCAAGCGACGGATCAGAATTATATTCACGCTGGGCAAACCGAGTTATTTCATAGCCTGTTTTCGTCTTACTCAGTTCACAGACGCGTACCGCGCTGGAACCGATGTCCACTACCAGACGTTTTTTCAGGCCCGACCACAACTTGGCCATATCCGCACCTTATCTATTTATGCAGCACCCGCCTGCACAAACCCTTCATGCCGACACATGCACACACATTAACCTCTCACATAACTTCTTCAATATTCACTTCCAAGTAAACTCTTGACAAGTATTGTAGTACACATTCCCTCGGATGTCAAGCTTCTTACCCTCAAATATCCTCTGCAGTCAAGAATCAATCTTCACATTACTGCCTCATTACATTTCTTGCCTGCACAATCACTGGCATACCGAGTTAATTCTGCCTCATATCTTGTCCAGTTTAAGACGTAAGATACAACACTGTGTATATTCTATATTGTCGGAACTCACACATGCAAGAAATTTTGTCAATAATTTTCTCCCATGATTCAAATGCAAATTATTTCATTACCCAGCGGCCCTAACGCGGGTTATGCCCATAACCCAGAATAACTTCACAAGAGTAAGCACCCCCGCCGTCATTCCGTTTGTTTTTCGGTCAACTACCACATGGGGTGCGGCATGATTAAAACGACATGAACTTATTACTGACTCATTTACGAAAGTAACCCGTCCGAAAAAAAAACGAAGTTCATAACGTAACACGAAGACCTTGTTGCTACTTGTGGATTCCGGTTTTTTATTTTCTGAATCTCATCAGAAAATAAAAACCGGAATGACGGTGATGGTAGTGCCTTATTTCTGATCTAGGGCTATTTACTCAAAGAAGTTAAATCAACGAAAAAAACTGTCATCAACTTCATTGCGAGGAACAAAGCAATCTCGTTACTGTGCAGGCCGTGCTGTAACACCAGATTGCTTCGTTCCTCGCAATGACGGTGCTAAACTGGGTTGCGGGCGAAGTCCGCATTAGTTTTTTTTATGTCTTTGACTTTTGCGTCATTTTGCACGGGACTTTATTGGCAAGAGACTAAGCCAAACAAGTTTTTGCGACTTTCATGTACCCGGCCCTCAAGGAAATAGATGTCAATTTGGCGGCAAGAATGCCAGCATTCCCAGCAAACAAATCGATTGACAAATAGCAGCAATCTTGTTATTTATAAATAGACCCGTGTACTATGGGCTTCAAAGCACCCAAGCAAACCGGACGGCAAGATTGACTGTTCACACCTATCCATTACAAGGAGTCTATCGAATGCATTTACTGTCGCCCTCAAAAATAACGCTCATCCTTCTATTGCTCGTATTTTATTTTATTGCCAGAAGTCATCACGCGCCGCCACGTCCCGTGCGTGAACAAGCACCTGCACCAGCGTATTCCGCAGAGCGCGCTTACACACATATTGAAAAAATTGCATCCCAGCCACATCCTACAGGCAGCCCTCAGGCGATGAAGGTGCGGGACTATATTGCAGCACAAATCCGATTGCTTGGATTGGAGCCGCAAATTCAGGAAGCCGTTGTTTATCGTCCACCTGCCACATTTGCGACGGTGCATAACATTGTTACACGCATTGAAGGCACCTCTAAAAGCAGAAACGCCGTGGCGCTTATGGCACATTACGACAGTGTTGTTTTCGGGCCGGGTGCAGCCGATGACAGTTCCGGTGTTGCCGCGATGCTGGAAGCCATGCGTGCGCTTCTAAGTGATTCGCCGCTGACGAACGACATCATCTTTATCTTTACGGACGGCGAAGAAGGCCGTTCCATGGGCGGCACGGGTTTGCGC
Organism: uncultured Nitrospirales bacterium; assembly: GCA_964493075.1. Lineage (GTDB taxonomy): Bacteria > Hydrogenedentota > Hydrogenedentia > Hydrogenedentales > CAITNO01 > SLFT01. Next base: position 17,509 of record CAZBNU010000018.1, read on the forward strand.
GGCGCCTATGCATTTGTGGAGCAGCACCCTTGGGCAAAAGAAGTGCGCGTTGTTATCAACTTTGATGCATGGGGTACCGAGGGTCAATCGTACATGTATCAGACCAGCGGCATGAACCAGTGGTTAATCACGCAACTCGCCGAATCAAAGTGTAATGCCGCAGCGACTTCACTTGGCTACGAAGTGTACAGCCGCATGCCTGTTGGCAGCGATTTGTCGGCGTTTATAGATGCGGGCATTCCCGGCTACGATTGCGCCTTTATTCAGGGGCTTGAAAAATATCACACCATGCTTGACTCCCCGGAAAACCTTTCCCTTGCGAGTTTGCAGCATGACGGTGAATATGCGCTTACCCTTACACGCCATTTGGCTAGCCAAGCGCTGGATGCATCTCGTGGTATAGAAAAAAATCTTGTTTACTTTGACTTTCCCATTATAAAGATGGTCCATTATAGCGAGGGGGTTTCCCTGATTTTCATTCTCTTCACGCTGGCGCTCTATGTCGTACTTATCGTGGTCGGTCGGCTTCGGAACGATATAAAATTAAAAAGCCTGTTGACTGCTGCCTTCTTCTATCTATTATGGTTTACGCTGTGCTGTATTGTTGGGTCTGTGATTATGCTGTTGACCTACCAAGTCAGGGGCATCTACATGCTGTACAGCAGCGATGCGTTCACCCTTGGGCTGATGCTTATTATTTCAGGGGCCAGCATTCTGGTGTTGAATCGTGTTGTGGATAAATACGGCACCTACAACGCTTTCGCGGGCTTTCTGATGCCGTGGGCGTTTGTTGCAACAGTGACACCATTCTACATGCCCGGCGCAGGGTATGTATTCACATGGCCCCTACTTTTCACCCTGCTGTGCGTCGGCATGGGTCTTCTTCTGCGTCATACCTGGAAAAATATCAGCGTCCCGTGTGCCCTATTTCTTGGCGTTTCGGCGTTTCCAACCATACTGTTTACGGTTGGCATCATACAGGGATTTTATGCTGCACTGCTGTTTATTTTTGTAAGCCTTCACATTGCGGTGCTGCTATTTGCCGTAGCTATGCTGATGCCGCAGCTGTATCTATTGACCGTAGACAGCAGGAGGCGTGTGACGGCAATAATTTTTATACTTGGCGCTCTTTTCCTGGTGGCAGGTATTTTGTGGCCTGGATTTTCGGCGCAACAACCCAAGTTCAACTCCATTACGTATGGACTTGATGCGGACACCGGCGAAGCCGTTTACATGAGTTGCGACGACGCGGTTGACCCATGGACGCAGCAGTTTCTGGGCGAGAATCCACAACGCCTTCCCATCACGGATTTTATACCTATCGCCGAAAATAGCTACTTGCAGGCCCCCGCGCCCTCCCTGAACCTAGCGCCGCCGACAGTGGACATATTGGATGACAAGACATCGGGAGACCTGCGAACGGTTCACCTGCGCATTGATTCCCCTCGCAAGGCAGAAGTCATAGAGGTCTATGCGCTGCCTGGGACAGAGGTTTTGTCTGCGGCAGTGAACAAGATTGCCATGACCTCTGCATCAACACCCTGGCGTTTATCCTATTCCATATACCGGGGCGACGGCATTGATGTGGTTCTGGAACTGCCTGCCGGATCGCCTGCGCGGTTTCGGATAGCGGATCATCAGTACTATCTGGAAGATGTACTTGATTTTGAACCGCGCCCCCCCCAATACATCCCCAAACCCAATACGGTGGATTTTAATCGCGACCCACTCAAAAGCGAAGAATCCATTGTGGCAACAACCTTTGAACTACCTGGAGATTCCATGTCATGACCCTCCTTCTTTTCCTATCGCTATGCAGCGGTTTACTGGGACAAACAGGCACCATTACCTTTGTAACCGGCGAAACCCAAGAATCCTGGCAACTCGCCGTTATCGATGTTGAAACAGGGGTGATAACCACGCTTGGCAACGGCGACCGAGATTCCTGTCCACGCTGGTCTCCCGATGGCAGCCGCATCGCGTACCAGAGCAAAGGGGAGGAAGGCATGGGCATCCGCATTGTTGATGTGGAGACGAAAGAGGATACCGCCATTCCCCACCTTTATTCCTGGAACGAACAGCCTCGTTGGGCGCCTGACGGCAAACGCCTGGCTTATACATCCGACGGCGATGCTTCTCCTCTGCACGCACTTGTTGTTTACGATATCGAAACACAGGAGGAGAGCATCTGGGGCGGCGACCAGCGCGGCCTCATGCGTCCAGTATGGATGCCCAATACCGACATGATGAAGGCCCTTGATCCTGAAGATAAAGTCGCCGCAGAAACACTTGGTTTGCTGGCATTAAAGGCAGAAGCAGAAGAGCATGGTGTTTTAATGGCAATCGGGGTGGGTTCGCCGCCACCGCAGATGACCACGGAAATCTTTATTGTAACCCCCACGCTGGCGGTGCCTCTGCTGCCCTTTCTCGCGCCGGACAGCCATCGGTATGTCAAGTGGCAAGTAGCGCCGGAACACAAAGGGCGTCAGATTGCCTATGAATCCAATGACGGCGGCGACCGCGAGATATTTGTACTGGGACGCCGGGGGATCATAAACGTGAGCAATCACCCAGCGGCAGACTGGAATCCTCTATGGAGCCCAGACAACTACTGGCTGGCCTTTGAATCTTTCAGGGAGGGTCGCCGCGGCATTTATCGCCTTTTGGTGAGTACCGCCAAGGTCTTTCCTGTGGCAGTATCTCCGGACTATGAATGCTGGTCGCCGGACTGGTCGCCGGATGGCGAACACCTTGTTTTTGTCTCCAACAAACAAGGCTCGCCCCAGTTGTATATAACCGACAAAGAAGGCAACACCTTGAAACAATTGACCGAGGGAACAACCCCTTCATTGGCGCCTGCCTGGCGCCCGGAACAAGAGTAGGACCACTCATCATGAAACACCTTGAAAACATTCTGATACTTTTTTCTGTTTTATATGGCATCCTAAGCCTATCTGTTGAAGCACGCGAAGAAGATGGCCGCCTGGGTTTAATTCGGATTCCCAATAATGGCGTACCGGCAATCATCACTCAAACAGATTCTTTTCAGGCTACACTTGCCGAAGAGGCAACACTCTACCTGACGAATAAAGAAGGTTCCTGGAGACTTAACGCAGAATGGGCCTCCTTGCCATCTGGCCTGATGCAGGCACGATGCTCATTACAACAGCCGCTAGATTGCGGCATGTATACATTAAGCGCTGAAAAAGACAGCATGAAAGACAGCAATAACCGCTCTGTTTACGTGATGGAGTCCATTCCGGCAACCTATGTTATTGCCCATATCACCGACATACACATAGGTACCACACGTCATCCCCGAGAAGATACGGCCATCATCAGTGACGTTATCGCGTCTTTGAATGCATCCGATGCCGTCCTGGCGTTGTTCACAGGTGATTTAACTGAAAATGGCGATCCAGAACAGTTTCAAAACTTTCTTGCCCTGCTGGATACATGCCGCATGCCCACATTCGTGATGCCCGGCAACCACGACAGGCAGGCGCGGCACTACGAGCAGTTTTTCGGGGTGCTGACCTATGCCTTTCGTTTTGGCAAAGATGGTTATCTTGCTTTTGACACCAAGGACTACCTTATCGCCGACGAACTTGGCGAACAAGATGGACTGTTGCACTACTATCGGCGGCAGATACGTGACACCCGTTGGAGCATCGGCCTTAGCCATCGCTACGACCTGACTATGGGGATACGTTCGCAGTTGACGTTGTTTGTGGATGACCCCCTTGACTATCTTCTGTACGGCCACTATCACCGGGAAGCAGGAGAACAGGACGGCATTCCCTGGGGGAATACAGAAATTATTATGACGCCTGCCGCAATTAATGGCCAGTATCGCCTTATTGGGGTTGATGAGGGCGGACTGCACCCCCAGGAAACCCTCCAGGCGGCATCGCCAACAACACCTCGGGAAGAACCTGCAATCAGCGATAATACGCCACCAAATCCCGCTCAATGATTGCAGCGTTGCGACGGTATACAGACTGTAATGCAGTTTCAAAATCCATGCCGCCACCTAGCGCTTTGAGAAAAGCCAGCATTTTTGTGCGCCCATACCGGTTCCACAGCAGTTCCACGGCAGCGTGGGACTGAATATAGGCCAGGTGCAGGGCAGGGGGAGCAAGTTGGTTCATCTGGTTGTCTGCCAAGGCTTTCAATGAAAACCCTTCTGCCGTGGCAAAATAGGCGCGCAATCGCTGTATATCCTGGGTGCTCAGGGATTTCGACATGGTCTCCGCCAGTCCTTCATTCACCCACCAAGGTACATTTGCTCCTGTAATATGGCGCACCACCACATGCACATATTCATGAGTCAGTCGCCGCTCCAACTCCTGATCTACAAGCCAGTTGCCATCGGTGTCTGTCAGGGGTGCGCGAATTTTTCCGTCGTATACAGCGCCCACATGCCCTTCGAGTTGCGTGGCCTCTGTGAACTGTTCCGCCGTATAGAGGATTACATGAATGGGCGGGGGCGGATAGATGCCGCCAAACTTGCGTCCCACATCTACATAGGCCCGATCCAAAATTGAGAATACATTGGATCGCATCAGGTTCGGCACATTATGGGGGTAACTAATACGAAAATGCCTTGACTTCCAGCGATTGAAATCATACTCAACCGATTCCTCTCTGAAAGCCTTTTCGTAACGCTCCCGTAAACCTGGGCGGTCGGGGGCCACTTCCAAGACATAATCCCACTGGGCGCGCGCTGATGACAGGTCGTTGTCCATGTAGTAGGCCTGTCCAAGCAGGTCATGGGCGTCCAAATCACCAGGTTTAAGGGTAATCGCCTCTTCAAGGCGTTCAATACCGGCTGTGACCTTGTCTGTGCGCAGATAATAGGAACCGAGTTGGATGAAGGGGGAGGCATTTTCCGGATCAACGCCAATGGCAGCTTCGAGATATCGAATAGCCCTGAAAAAATCACCGCGCAACGCATACTCGTTGGCTTCGCTCTGATAGGCATTACATAGGTTTCGGCGTACAACAGCACTATCCGGGGCCTTTTGGTATGCCTTTTCAAAGAAGCCAATGGCTTCCGCATATCTGCCTGCCTTATAGGCAGTAACGCCGCTGTTGTTAAAGGACGCTGGATTCGCCTGGGCAACTGCCTTTAAGGAAAACAATGCCAGCAGCGTCACAACGATGGCGATACGATCGGTAAAACGATACTGCATAACTACCCTTGTGTAATCACGGCAATCACATCAATCTCTACCTGAATATCGACGGGCAAACGTCCTGCCTGAATACAGGTTCTTGCCGGCTGATTCACTGTAAAATACTCTTTGTAAACGTCATTAAATTTCCCGAAGTTGACCATGTCACTTAGGTAGGCGGTCACTTTCACGACCGCATCAAGGTCTGCGCCAGCATCTGCGAGAACGGCCTTTACGTTTTCAAAGGTAAGACGCGTTTCTTCTTCTATTGTACCACGCACCGGACCGCTTCCGTCGGGCGCAAGGGGGCCCTGTCCCGATAGGAAAAGAAATCCATTGGCTTTGACTGCATGGGAATAGGGACCCGCGGCAGGCGGCGCTGCGGGCGAAAAAATACATTCTTTTGGCATAGCGGCATATTCCTGTTGTTTTGATATTTAGTTTGTTTTCATTGCTGACCACAGAGCAGCAACATACAAACAATACAGTATTGATAATTCCATATCAAGATTTTTCCGCAAGCAACGGTACAAGACCGCATGTATCCACGGGTGTTCCGCTGGCAATTGATTTGTTTGCGGCGATACCTGTAAGAATAGACCATGCGCCTCCATACTGGTCTGCACGCCGTCCATAAGGGTCTGGCGCCGCGTCCGGCGCAAAGATGTCTTGCAAGAGCAACGCATCCCCCCCGCCATGACCACCCACGGCATCCCATACTGGTACCTCATAGGCGGGAGAACGGTGTGGGTACACCCTTATCCAAGTGCCTTCCCGCTTAAGCGCACCGGGAATGCTGCCATCTGCGTTGATATAGGCGGACTCTTCGCACTTATGTTCAAGCCGTCCCTTTGTCCCATTGAATATAATCGTATATCCTTCCCAGGGCATGAATGCGTTCAAGGAATAGCACATCTGTGCGCCGTTATCATAGGAGACGGCCAACGTCATGCTGTCTTCAATATCAATGGCATCACTGAATACGCAGCGGTCCCGGTAATACTGGTCGTGTTGTTCCTGTTCCAGATAAAGGGTGCGCAGTTGTTCATTATCCTTCAATGAGAGAAAAAAGGGGCAGGATTTTGTTTCAGGACATCCGTGACATCGCTCCGATCGGTTGATAAGCCCCAGCCGTTCCGCTGTTTGGGGCAGGTAGTAGGCCCGCCGTCCAGTAGCGTAAACCGTCTTTGGCGTGGTATTCAGCCACCAGTTCACGAGGTCAAAGTGATGGGTGGCTTTATGAACCAGCAGGCCACCGGAATTTTCCTTATTGCGATGCCAGCGTCGGAAATAATCTGCGCCATGGCCGGTATCCAGCATCCAGTGAAAATCCACAGAAAGTACGTCCCCTATGATATCGTCCATCAAAAGATGCTTGATCTGAATGCGTGGCGGCGAATAGCGATAATTAAAGGTGACGCGAAGTTGTCGGCGGGTACGCTGTTGCGTTTTCAAAATGGCGTTGCACTGTTCCGCATCAATGGTCATGGGCTTCTCTGTGATGACATCGCAGCCTGCCTCCATGGCACGACAGATATAGTGGGCATGGAGGTTGTCCTTTGTTGTGACAATCACCACGTCGGGTTGAGTATCGCGAAACATTGCATCAAAATCTTCCGCCAGATAGACTGGCACCTCAATGCCGTAATTCTTTTTAGTCCATGCGGCGGACAGCCTTGCGCGCCCGATATTATTGTCGCACAGAGCCAGAAGTGCCGCCTGTTCTGCGTAGGCGCCAAGAACAGCATCCCGATATATCTCATGACGTCCACCAGTACCGACAATCACATATTTTTTTTTCGAATGCACGAAAATCCTCCTGTGTATACCCGATCTTGCCATCTATTGTTTCATACTGGGTAAGGCCAGTCAACAATACAAAGGCGCGATTTTGAGTATAAGGGGTATGAAAATACCTCTTTCCGGACAGTTCTGGCATACCTGAACTTACTGCTCGTCTGCTTCGTACAACAGGGGGTTATCCAAAGAAAAGAGGTCTGCAGGCTTTTCGTTCCCTTTAATGGGTCGGCTTCCCAGATGCACGAACTTCCAGGGTTCGGTTGCGGCATTTTTTACTTCTTCGGAAAATATGCATGAAGCAGGTAAGACCCTCGTGAGGCGTTCCAGACCCTGAGCACGATTGACTGCGTTGCCCAGCAGCGTATAATCCATCTTTATGGCGGAACCCACATTGCCCTGGATGACTTCGCCGTAATCTATGCCGATTCCCGCAGCCAACTGACCTTCGGGAGCATCGGCAGGGGCATTAGCACGAATTTCGGCAAGCTGTTCCTGCAGACAAACTGCGGCACGTAAGGCGTGGTCCACATGGTCAGCATCGAAATGGGCCATAACGCAGTCCCCAATATATTTGGTTACCTCGCCCTCATGCAGCATTATCGTGGAGGTTACTATCTGTAAGTACAGGTTAATCAACCGAATGGCATCATCCACCGGGTAGCGCTGGCTAATAGCCGAAAACCCTTTGATGTCCGCAAAAAAGACCGCTTTCATTGTACGCTGAGGCACCAGAGTAAGCGGATCGAAACCCTGAAGCATTTTATTTACAACTGCTGGCTGGGTGTATTTTCCAATAATCCGATGAGATTGCATCAATTGCTGAAGAAGCACTTTCACCGGCTGAAATAACATATCATCTTTAACATTGAGGTTTACGGTATGCATGTACCGTCCGGGAAACAGCCGGTCGCGCACGCGGTCTTCGTTGATAAGGCAAACCACATCCTTATGGCGTGGGTCTTTTTTGATGGATTCAAAGAGGTTGTCAATGATGTAGTCATCGCCCTCAAGAATTTGAAAAAAGGTTTCACCGAGACAAAGCAGCACGCCTGTTATGCCACGGGCATTATTTCTCATATTTGCTTCTTTGCCCAACACAGCAATTTCCTGTTCCGAAATGGATCGTGCAAAACTGCTCATGTATATCAAGCGTTTCATAATGCCTCTCGTCCGAGTTGAATCCTGGTAAGGTTACATTCAAACATTAAACCGCTACCTTATGTAACAGTATAGCGATTCTTTTTATGCCATTGCTGTGAGATCATGACATAAGGGACACAGAGATAGAGAGATGGCTTTGCAGTTGCGTGACAGGCGCCACTTCTTCTGTGCGGAATGAATGCGGTGGCGCTTACTTTTACATATTTGGGTTGTGGGTAAAGCCCATGTTAGTGGTAAAATAGATGTGTCAGATGATTTCCAACCGGAAAGGAGATTGCGATGCCTACTTATGAATACCACGCAATACGCGTTGAAGACAACGAAGACAAGTCGTTCGTGGGAGGCATAGTGATTGCACGGGATCGCCATGATGCAAAAACGAAGCTTCGCGAGAAAGGGCTAAAGGCTACCATGTTGAAGCGGGCGCGGGGCATCATGTCAGTTCTGAAATGGCTGGATGCTGATATACGCTGACCATGCGGAAAGGCGATACGTTTCTTGCCTGACTTTGCCTACGACCAGTAGTAAAAGGTGGGTTCCGCTACGCTTCACCCAGCCTACAGTATCCGGTTTTTGAAAGGTAAACGCACCTTATTGCAGAACAAAAGTAAAGCGCCGCAAGGGCGTTGACGCTCTTGCGGCGCATAATTTTCAGCAATCAGGTTTACCGAGCGTGGCGGGTGGTTGCAAACGCGGCGAGTACCAGCATGCTCAAGCCAATCAACAGCCAGTCTCCCAACCAGTCTTTAGGCAGCCACTTGCCTTCTTCATTGGGGCAGCATCCCAGACAAGCGCGACACCCGGTACATTCTTCGGGCTCGCCTTCGCCTTCACCCTCGTTCTCACCTTCGCCTTCACCTTCCAGTTCGCCTTCTTCAACATCCGGACAATTATCCACGGTCACTGTAAGTGCAGCCTGCGCGGAATTTCCGGCACTGTCGGTGGCACTGTACTGCACGGTATAGGTTCCGGCGGTATTTGCATCCACGTCACCAATGCGCGTAACCACAGGCGTGATATCGCACAGGTCTTCCGCGATGGCGTATTCATCCAGGATGAATAAGGGATCGCCGCATTCCACGGTAATACTGTTGGCACCGCGTAGGGTAATGACCGGCGCGGTAGTATCCACAGTAGTTACAGTGCGTTCTACTTCCGCAATAGATCCGCGAGAATTGGCAACCCGATAAGTCACCGTGTATTCACCCGGCACATACATCATGTTCGGGTCGGCCACGAGGGTGATTGCATCGGTCAAATCGCCGTCTATTTCGTCGAGGGCGGTAGCGCCAGGATCGGCGAACTCGCTGCCGCACTCCTGTGTAATGGGATCAGCACCTATTAAGGTAATTACCGGTTCGGATGGATCGGCAACACGCACGGTACGTTCTTCGGTCCCCTGGTTGTTTGCTGAATCCCGGGCGGTGTAACTCACGCGATAAGTCCCGAGTCGACTGGTATCCACAAAATCGTTTCCAATTTCGATGGACTCTGTGACATCTCCATCACAGGCATCAAGCGCGGTGGCGCCGAGTTCTTCATAAACATCACCCAGATAGATAACGACTTCCTGTTCTCCCAGCAAGGTTACTTCCGGTGCGGTAGTATCCACAATCTGAACGCGTCTGAGGTAGGGCGCCTGCCAGTTGTCTACGACCAGCACACCCTCTTCTTCGGTATAGATCATGGGGCGCCCCTCTTCATCGAGCGGCGGCTCTGTTTTGTCATCGGCATAATGGGCGACATAAATGAAGAGGTAGTTTTGATTTCGATTTCTGGGTACCAGTCCATTTTCGAAGGTGAATGATGTTTCTGGGAGTCGTGGCAAAACGAGCTCGCCCGTGTTGCGGTTGTATGCCCACACGAAGACTTCGACATCCTCTTCATCGAGGGTGCCCACGCACACGTCCACTGCAGTGAATCCCGGTTCCATCCAGGTGCCCGCCGTGTCGCACTGGGCCTGCAAGACACCGCTCACCTCCAAACCGCTGGGGGTCAGGGTCATAACGGGCGGGGTCAGACTGGTAACCACGACAGAGCGCGTTTCTTCGGCGGTGTTGCCTTCACTGTCCGTCACCGAATAGACCACGGGATAAACACCGGGCACGGCAGTATCCACAGCGCTGCTGTCAACCACGACGTCATCTGTCAAATCACCGGTATCACAATTGTCGGTTGCGCTATATCCGGGTTCGAGGGAGTCATCCCACTGGGTACCGCAGTTTACCAGCAGCCGGTTTTCTTCATCCATATATTCGGGTGCCGGATCCATGAGGGTAATGATGGGATTGCCGCTGTCTATGACACTGAAATCCCTACGCACTTCCGGCGACACATTGCCCCAGGCATCTGTCAGATTGAATATGGCAGTATAATCGCCTACCAGACGCCGCACCTGTTCCAGGGTGAGACAGTCCTGCGTTGAAGAGCCACGAGGCACCACGCACACATCCACAAGAGGGGTGATATCAGAGCCGCAGGCATCCATTCCGTTATAGGAGAAATTGATATTGCTTCCACATTCCACATTGGCTGGCACATTTTGAATCGTAAGGACAGGGGGCAACGAGTTGACAATGCGGAAGAGCGCAGAATTCTTGCGACCGATGTTGCCCTCAGAATCCTCAACCGCAAGACGTACAACGTAAAGCGTTTCAGCGAGATCAGCCTTGCCTTCACTAACATCTACCGCCTTGGCATCGACAGTATCCACCGTGGCAGTGACGGCATCCGTGAGATCCCCTTCACAGGCATCCAGCGCGGAGTAATATACCAAACTGGCGATGCTCATGCCTTCCAGCATCTGGCAATCCAGGTCAATGATGCCATCGTCACCGACAACAAGTGGCGGCTCGTACCCCAACACCTCAATTACGGGCGGCGCCTCATCCACCACAGTCACAATCAGGTTAACCTCGGCAGTCAACGCAGTGCCGTGGGAAGCGCTGCTGTAAAGCACTGTATATTCGCCCGGCTGGGGATCATTGATATTAAGGCCGCCGAAGTTCACCGGTATGGCATTAAATTGAAGATTGCACAACCCTTCAGAAATAGACGCAGCGGGTAAGGTCACAGGCATACCGCACTCCACGTCCAAGGAATAGGTCACATGGGGTGTGACCACCACCGCGGGCGGCGCAATGGTCAGCACTGGCGGCTCATAGACCAGATTGACTATGCGCGCACGGGTAACGGCCTTATTGTCTCTTGAATCAACGGAATTGTAGATAACGGGATACTGTCCAAGGAAACTGGCGTCCCGCGTTTCAGCCAGTTGACGCAGTGCATTTACGATTTCAGTTATGCCGCGCACAGTGGTACGGTCAGTAACAAAATCATCGCCGTCACATAGGTCGGTGGTATAGAAGCCTTCACCGGGTTTGCGAATCCACCAGGAAGCGGCCCAATTGGTGACCTGCTCTTCAAAGGTGGCTCCATCGAATTCCAAAAATGTACACCAGGGAAGGGACACCGTCGCGCCTTCATCGTTAACCGGCGCACCAAACTCATTGTAGAGGGTAATTACCGGCGGGGTATCTCGAACAATAATCGTTCGCTCCGGTGGATCTATCAGAGAGAATCCCGCGCTGCCTGCCGCAATATCATAATTTCTACGATAACTGCCCGGCGTCGTGATATCCACTTCACCTGTGGCGATAATGAGATGGCTGACATCTCCGAGACAGGGGCTGAATGCGCGGTCCTGTCGCTCCCAGAAGTAGATATTCTCATAGGACTGGTTGCAATCTATGGTAATGGTGCCGTCGCCTGCGAGTTCAATATAGACGATGTAGTAGGGCAGGATATCACGTGCGTTTATGGCAGGATTTAGTTCTCCGTCCTCGGTAAAAATATAAAGGCGATACCCCTTGAAGGGATCGTCTGTATTCTGGGAAAAGACCGGATTTGCAAGCGTTGGGAAATCGTTCTTCACATCGCCAAATTGGCCGCCAACAATATCTCCACCTTTCCTCACCAGCGTCAGACTATTGTCATTGTTAACCCGCATCAGTAAAACCAATGCGTCATCCTCGTCCAACGTCCCCTCACAGGCATCACTGACCAGAATACCGGGCTCCACATAGTCAACAGGACAATTCCAGTGAATCGCCCGGTCATCGCTCCAATCAGCCGGCTTGAGAATCCAATAGATATCTCCCGCAAAATTGGTAGGCAAATACCATGCAAGCTGAGCATACAACTCTGGGTCTTCCGCACGCAAGGTCACCAGCCACTCCGGCATCTCATAATTTTCGTTTATGATGCTGCGGTCTGGATTAGGGTAGTTCTGCCCGCTTTTCCCCTCCCAGGAATTCAAAGAAATAATGGGGTTGGTAAAATCCACGATGGCTACAATACGTTGTGCGTACACCGTAGTGCCCCGCGAGTTCGTTACGGAGTAGGTAATGGGCCATACGCTGCCAAGAATGGTTGTATTAACTGCATATATCCCCGTAACCTGAATGTTTCTGGTGATATCCCCGTCAACAGGATCAAAGGCCGTTGCGCCCCAATCCTCATAAGGTACAGTACATTCCCACGGAGTTTCCGCCGGACCAACAAGTGTAATCACCGGGTCGCCCTGTGCGAATGCTCCTGCCTGAAGGGTGAGAGACACCAACACACACAACACCACACTGTAACCGAGAGACTTGATCGCCATTAGTCCCTGTCTCCTTTATCTTTGCCAGTTTGAAACAAACCCGACATAGGGCCTGCCTTATTTTTTTTCACGCTGGTAACCAATTCCATAGGCCCGCTGGCCATGGGAAACTACCCACGTATACAGCAGTGTACCAATTATTCGCTTGCTTGTCAACAAATATCCATCTCGCCGGAAAAAAATTTCCGCTGTTCTTATGTCATAGTATACCGGAATTGCAAACTGTTATGCACACTAACCACATCCCATAGCAGGCAGACGCTAACCGGAACCCATAGAGTGACGCGAATGCCCTGCTGTAACCCATGGATTCCGGTCTTTTATTTTCTGATTCTCATCTGAAAATAAAAACCGGAATGACGGTGGTGGCAGTAGGTTCACAAATTCAACTAACGTGGGCCTTACCCACAACCCAGAAAAATATCATCAGCACCGTCATTGCGAGGCACGAAGCAATCTCCTTGACACGCAGGCCATCGCGTAACATCAGATTGCTTCGTGCCTCGCAATGACGGTGACGACGATTTTAGTTCAACTTCTCGTTTTTTATTGCGGTTCCGATAAGGCATTAATTTTCTGATCGTGGTTTCCGATCAACATGTCGTTACTCTATGTCGATCTCATTATACCATCATATCAGGATACTACAGCAAAAAAATTAGTCGTTTGGTGGGTTACGCTGCTCTCCACCCACCCTACAGAAAAAAAGTTAGTTGACGTCCCGGCCATTTCCCAGCAACTCCCTGCAATTTAGCACCTTCTCTACCAAATCGGCAGGTGTGTAAAAATAGTGATTGGTGGCTTCAAAGCCAATTCGCGAATCCTGGCGTTGCAGCTGATAGAGACGCTTTGCGAGGGCAAGTTCCCGTTGCACCAGACCCTTCATACGATCCGCTTTTGCATTATCGCCATTCGGCAGGTTGCGCAACATCACATATTCCGACTGGTTCGCCACGCTGTGAAAATGGATGGCGGCGGCAGCGGCAAGATTGGCTTCTTCCATCAGAGCGCACCCTTCCGGAGTGTCGGCTGGTTCGGAAGTCAGGGCACGTATTTTTTGTGCGCCTGCGTCAAATCCCTCGGCCACCTTGCGCAACTGTTGGATAAAAATCTCGGGCGGGTAAAGGGAGCGCCAGCGATCCAAATCGTCATAAGGGATGCCTACCATGGTGGCGCGATAGCCGGTTGGCTTGTCCCAAAGCAGGTTTGCAGGCCCCACTTGCAGGGGAGCATTGTAAACCACGCCGCAATCATAGGGAAACTCAGAGAAGGCTGCACTGATGGTGTGCCAGGCGTCCACTACCCCAGCAGCCGCTTCATCACCGTAGCGGCGAGCCGCCACTTTCAGCATGGCCGCTTTCGGTGTCAACACGTCACCGTTGTCTGATTTCTTTCCGATTTCATTGACCACTTCCAGGTTCGGGGACGGCCAACCGCCCAGGGTCCAACTCAGCATCAGTCCCGCTACGCCTGCATCGCGCAAGGCGGCGGCGTGTTTCGCTACATTCTCCACAGCGGGAATATAGGGGATAGCGCTGAGTTCCCATGTGTTGTTCGCCTGTATCTTGGCAAGGGTGGTCATGCCCCGATCCTGTGCCAGTTGCCAATGGCGCTGTGCGCGTGGGCCGGGGCCGATGGTGGAGATGGAATACTCGCCGACCGTGTTTGCGATTCCGCCCCGGTTAATGGGCTTGTGCCATTCGCTCACGCTCATGAGCGTGACATCGGTGGGCAATAACGAAATCAGTTCTGGTGCGAAGTCGTCGCGCCAGCCCCAGTCCCAGGCAAAGAGCCGCGCCTTGCTTTGTGCCTGCTGTATGCCTGCGAGGATGGTGGCATTGACTTCGGCGATGACGGCAGCGGGACCGCGATCTGCGCAACGGGGACATTCCGCCCCCCGGTAATGCGACCAGCAGTTGGTAGGATTTTCCGAGGCGGTGATAGTGAAGAATCCGGCGAGGTCAGGCACGGCCGTACAGATGCGCGCAATGGCGTCCCGCATATACTCCCGCACTTCCGGCGCACTGGTGCATAAGGACGCATAATCCCCCACGGCAATGCCGCGCAGTTCCGGCTTGTCTTCAAAAAAGGCATTCGGCATGGTGCGTGGCTCGTTCATATACAGGTAGATGCCAATGCCGTATTTTGCGGCGCGCGCCACCAGTTCCCCCAGCCGGTCCAAGCGCTGTTCCCATTTGTCACTGAGCGATGCGTCCCACGGGAACGGACTTAACTTGTATAGCACCGCATGAAGCCAGACCCCATTCACGCCAGTTGCCGCCAAGCGTTGCAGATACCCTTCGGGAAAGGGATCATGTTCCAACAGCGGGTCGCCGTAGAGGGCGAAATAGGAGTAGCAGAAGCGGGGGTTAAAAACGGAATTTGTATTTGTTGCAGATTTCTGTTCCAGCGGCGCAGAAAGTTCTTCGATGAAGGACAAGGGTGGGTCTATCCATGTACCTGCGTCATCACCAAAATATTCATGAACCACTTCGGCAATTGCCGCTTCCCGTGCAATAGCAGCGGCATCAGGAGGTGCATACAACAACGGTTCACAGGCGGGTTTCAGACTGCCCAGCTTGATAAACAGAAAGTCGTCTTCGCGCAGGGTAAAGGCCAGTTCCGATTCCGTACAGCCCAGCAGGGTTGTCAGCTGATCATAAGGCAGAAGATGCCAGTTTGCGCGGATGAGTGGGATGTAGGTGCGCGCCATTTGCTCTTCAGAAACTGTGGGTGGGTCGGGCAGTCCCATTGCCTTGCCCAGGGCGAGTATCTGTTCCGGAGTCGCGTCTACAACGGCTGCCATGCGTTCCACCGGTGCAAGGTTCCAGTTGCGCCAGACGAAGGCATGCAGTCGGTCCGGAAAATGGTCCGGCAGCAACGGTTCAGGCGAAGGACCTTCCGGCAGGGGAACGGCACACAAGATAGAGACCAGTACTGTTGACCAGAGCATGACGACATCCTTTCTTATGGGAAGAATGGGACTTATGGGACGTATATGTTTGTTATCACCCGGAGAAAAAATGGGGACTGTTCCCGTCGCACGTTTAAATATTGCCGGCGGGAATAATGAGTGCCTGATTCCCTGCGAGATCCGTATCTCTCAGCAAAAACCCGGCGACGGAACTGTCCCCAATTTTTTCGGGCGTGGGTGTCAAAGCCGCAAAAAAACGGGGACAGCCCTGTCACATCAGGACTAACATGTGATTTGCAGCACTTATATGCGCCGAGGGCAGTCCCCATTTTTTGCTTATCATTCATAATTGTTGTCGAGGTGCACTGGGTTACTGGCACAACTCACGTTAGAAGCCCATAAGTCCCATAAACCTGAATCATTCAGGACAGTTATCTGATTTCAATATCCACGGCGACGGCAAGCCCGTCGATGTCGAGCATCTTTGCTGATTTGGATGCGGCATCGGCGTAATTAAATTGTTCGGCAAGCACTTCACCGGAAATGGCGCTTTCAAATTCCTGGATGCCAGCCTTCAGCGCCGCATCCTCTGTGAATACCGTAAGGGTGATGCGGGCATCGTAGGCAAGTCCCCGTTCTTTGCGCAGGTCTTGTACGCCACGGATAAGTTCCCGTGCCCAGCCTTCACGCCGCAGTTCGTCTGAAATAACTATGGACAGAACAACCACCATGTCCGGGCTTTGAGCGGCGGTGAATCCTTCTTTGGCTTGCAAGCGCACATCCACTTCCTCTTGGGAAAGGGTGACGGATTCATCCTCCACCTGCAAGGTGATTGCGCCGTTCTGCTGTAATTGCCTGTTGAACGTTGCGCCATCGCCTTTGGCCAACGCAGCGCCCACCTTCTTTACTTTAGCGCCGAAACGGGGGCCCAGCGCTTTGAAGTTGGGACGCACTTCGTAGAGTACATACTCTTCCGGCTTTTCTGCGAAGGCCATTTCTTTGATGTTCAGTTCGTCGAGCACCAGGTCTTTGTTGCCGTCCAAGGCGTCACGCAGAGCAGGATTATTGACGATGATGTGACACAGTCCGAGGGGCTGCCGCACCTTGATGTTAGCGGTGCGCCGCGCACTCAGTCCGAGATTGACGGCATCGCGTACTGCGGCCATGGCAACGAGCAGGGTCGCATCCACCTCTTCCGCCCTGGCTTCGGGATAACAGGACAGATGCACACTTTCCGGTGCGCCCGGCAAGGG
>CAZBNU010000018.1:34486-34832 GCA_964493075.1 uncultured Nitrospirales bacterium
TGATCCTCCGCAGACTCTCCAGCGACGCGGCAGTGGCGTCGGCGAAGAACGGCGTGAAGGGGGCCATCAGTTGGGCGAACTTGAGCAGGCATTCGTAGAGCGTCCAGTAGGCGTCCGCCTTGTCCTGACTCCAGTCGCTTGCCCAGAACCGGGCGCGACTGCGACGGACGTACCAATTGGACAGGGCATCCAGGAATTGGGTCAGGCTGCGCGTGGCGGGATAGGTTTCGTAGTTGTCCAATGCACCACGACAGTCTAGGGTAACCTGCTTCAGTGCGTTCAGAATCCAGCGGTCCAGATCGCCCCGTTTCGATGGGGGGCGGTAGGCAGGCGCCTCTGAAATGCG
>CAZBNU010000019.1:0-7355 GCA_964493075.1 uncultured Nitrospirales bacterium
AGGCATTCCTCTTCATTGAAGATGGTGGTCACAACCGATATTTCTACGGTATCTGCGTTCATGTAACATATTCCTTGACAGGGTAGCCTGCAAACTGCGATCTAAAAAGCCGTTGAACCTGTAAACACAGCCTCTATAAAGTATACAACAGAAAGGCGTAGATGTTATCTTCTTTCCAGTAATTCAGGGTAACAGTATTTCATTCTGAATAATTTGTTGTAGTGTCTGTCGGGCACGTATCAGGTGGGGGATGCCTTCAGGATCAATCAGCACCTCGGCAGATTCGGGAAAACTGTTGTAGTTTTTGGCGGCCATACCCGCACAATACGCACCCGCACCACCAATAACCAGGATATCGCCCACAGACGCCAACGGCAGTTCGCGGGGCGAAAGCCCTTCGGGATTGCCCGGCTCGGGGGACAGCACATCGCCACTTTCGCAGCAGTGTCCCGCAATCAGATAAGGGTAGATTTCATTGCCGCGTGGGGTCGCCGGGAAGAGTGTTATGGGATGCTGTGCGCCGTAAAGGGAAGGGCGTAATATATCCGTCATCCCCGTGTCTGTCTTAATAAAGCGATTCCCTGATGCGCCCGTATCCACTATATCGGTAATGGAACAAAGCAGGGCGCCCGCATTGGCGGTCAGGAATGCCCCAGGCTCCAGTTCAAGGTGCAGTTTTCGGCCCTGTTCGCAGGCAAAGGCTTCAAACGCAGGCTGCAGTCGCGCACCAATGGCGGGCAAATCAGCGCCCGTTTCATAGTCCATGCGTGCAGGCTTGAAGCCGCCGCCAAGGCTCAGCCGGACGACATCGGGCATCTGTGCTGCAATGGCCAGTGCAAGGTTGGCGCAATGCAGCCACACATCAGGATCGGCGCCTGAACCGATGTGGGTGTGCATGCCAGTGAGGCGAAGATTGTGTCTTGTGGCGGTTTGCCGCACCTCGTCCAGATGTTCATGCCAAATGCCAAAACTTGAAGAAGGGCCGCCCACATTGGTGCGATTGCTATGGCCGGAACCCAGGCCCGGATTAACGCGAACACATACTTCCGCACCGGGAAACATACTGCCGTACACATCCAACTGCCGCAACGAACAGGCATTAAAAAGGCACCCCCGTTCCACCAGTTCCTTGAGGTTCAGGGGAAGTTCCTGGGCGGTGATCTGGATGTGTTCGGCTGGAATACCGACATGGAGGGCGCGTTCGGCTTCATAGCCGCTGCTGGCATCAAAATGGAGCCCTGCCCGATGAAATACTTGCAGCACCGCCCCTGCTGGCAATGATTTCATAGCGAACCGCAGGGTAAATCCAAAGGCGTTGGGAAAGGCCAGCGCATTTTGCGCCGCCTGCTCCAGAACGCTCTGACTATACACAAAAACCGGCGTGCCAAATAGTTCACGAATTGAAGACGCCTGTTTAGGCGATAAGAATAGGGCGAGTGACATCGGTAAAATAATCCCTTGGTTGTAAATAATGCCTGGGGGTAAGCGTACCATTTTTACATACCCGATTTCATCCGAAAACCGTCCTTCTGGCAGATAGTGCATCTATGTTGAGTTCGGCAAAAACACACACCCACTGTTTTCTTTCATTCTGCACGATGTGGTATATTTCCCCGCTGTACCCGAACAGGTCTCCTTCGATTGGGTGCGAAAAAGGCAAACCAGTTATGAACACGTTATCTGTAAATTTGGGCATCATTTATAAAGCGGCCGGTAAGACGGCTCTCGTTTTGTTCCTTGTTGCAGGCATGGCCTTCGGTGTTGGGTGTGCGCGAACCGTATCTCAAGGAATATGTTTTGTGCCGCCTTTATGTTCGCCGCCGCCAGTGCCTATTGCTCCCCTGCCAGAGATTCCGCCCGCACCACCCGTCTGCCAAAAAGAAGTTTTGGATTCAGAAAACATGCCGGGAATATGGCCCGTTGCGCGGTACACGCGGATCAGTTCCCGTTTTAACCAGAAACGAGGGCGGGGCAGATTACATAAGGGCATTGATATGGAGGCTCCTTCTGGGACAAACGTTTTGGCAACCGCGTCCGGCAGAGTTACATTTTCCGGCAGGCACGGCGCCTATGGCAACATCATTGTAGTTGACCACGACAACGGCTATGAGACCGCGTATGCACATCTAAAGCAATGTCTTGCGAAGAAGGGAGACGCGGTGCAGTGCGGGCAAGTGATTGGGCAGGTTGGTATTACGGGCAACGCCACCGCATATCATCTGCATTACGAGGTGCGCCTGAATAATGTGCCCATAGACCCTGCACCCTGGCTACCACAAGATATTGTGGAGTAGTAGCACAAAACACGCTGTATCATGTATAATTACAGGAAGCAGTGGAAAAGGAGATGACAGCGGTTTTGAATGTTTCCTTAATAGATATGAAACGGAGAGATAGGCGTTGCAAGTCTGTCTTTCTTTTGATCACAGGGTGTGTCTTGCTGGCGGTTTTCAGTTCAGGGTGTGCACGGGGACGCCATCGCGACTTGCCGTTACCGCCCTTCGCATCGGAAGAAACTCCTTCCATCTGGCCTGTAGAACATGCAGCCCTGCGGATCAGTTCCCCTTACGGGGAGGTGCGCAGCGGAGGACGTCGTCACAAAGGGATTGACATGGCCGTACCTCAAGGTACGCCGGTAGTCGCCACAGCATCAGGGCAAACCACGTTTTCAGGTCAGCAGGGCGCCTATGGAAATATTGTAATCATCCATCATGGCAAGGGCTTGGAAACAGCCTATGCCCATTTGCAGCGTTGCATGAAACGCGCAGGCGAATGGGTGCGGCGTGGTGATAGAATAGGACTTGTGGGCGCTACAGGCAATGCCACCGGACCTCACCTGCATTATGAAGTGCGCCAGGACGGTGTTCGTGTAGACCCGCAGCCTTGGCTGCCGTGAACATGTTTCATTTACAGGTTAACAATATCTAATGAATTTTAGAGTACTCCATACTGATGCGGGCTGTGCGGCGCGCACAGGTGTCTTAGAACTGCCCCATGGCAGAGTTGAGACACCTGTGTTCATGCCGGTAGGCACCCAGGCTTCTGTGAAATCGCTGGATAGCACCGACCTGATCGCGCTTAACGCATCCATCATTCTTGCCAACACCTACCATTTGTATCTGCGCCCGGGCACGGAAACTCTGGAGGAAATGGGCGGTATCCACGGGTTTATGCACTGGGATCGACCTGTGCTGACGGATTCCGGCGGCTTCCAGGTGTTTAGCCTGTCCGCACTAAACAAGGTGAGCGAAGAAGGCGTGATGTTCCAGAGCGCTATTGACGGGTCTCGGCATTTTTTTACGCCCGAAAGGGCGGTGGACATTCAGCGTTCCATTGGCGCGGATATTATCATGTGCCTCGATGAATGCACCGAATATCCTGCGGATTACGATCGGGCTGCGGCGTCCATGGCGATGACAACCCGGTGGGCGAAACGCTGCAAGGAGCGTTGGGAAGAAAGTAATGTGCCACAACAAGCGCTGTTTGGCATTGTGCAGGGTGGCGTGCATGAGTCGCTGCGAAAACAGAGCGCCCTTGAACTGTCCGCATTGGATTTTCCAGGGTATGCCATTGGCGGCGTCAGTGTAGGCGAAAGCAAGACGGAAATGGAAGCGGCAGTACAATGGGCCACGCCCTGTCTGCCGGAGCATAAGCCCCGTTACCTGATGGGCGTGGGTACGCCAGAAGATATGCTTAACGCTATTGAGCATGGCATAGACATGTTTGACTGCGTTATGCCCACGCGTAATGCACGGCACGGCAACCTTTTCACCCGGCATGGCCGGGTGAATATCAAGAATGCGCGGTTTGCCCGCGATAAGGCGCCCATAGACCCCGAATGCATGTGCCCTGTGTGCCGCATCTATTCCCGTGCCTATCTCAGCCACTTGTTTCGGTCGGGGGAGTTGACTTCTCTGCGGCTGAATACTTTACATAACCTTTGGTTTATGATACAATTGGCGGTTCAAGCATGTGATGCGATACAAAAGGACGCTTATGTTGCGTTCAAGCGCACCTTTCTGCAAGACTACACTCGACGTGAAGAGGCCTAGTCTTGTTGACGGGGGGGTATGTTTGCATTGCCTGGTACTTCATAAAACTGTTTACGAGGAGATATTATTGTGTGGCGATTATTAATTGCGCAGGCGCAAGAAGTAGTGCAGGATGCAGCGCCGGCAGCGGAACAGCCTGTGACGAATCCGCTGACCAGTATGCTTCCTATGATCATTGCATTTTTTGCAATCATGTATTTTCTGATGATCCGTCCCCAGCAAAAGCGGGAACGGGAACGTCAGGCAATGCTGGCCTCCATATCCAAAGGCGATAACATCGTTACAACAGGCGGTATTTGCGGCAGTGTAGTCGGCTTGTCGGAAGACCGCGTTGTATTGCGTGTGGATGAAAATGTAACCATGGAATTTGTTCGGGGCGCCATCGCGCAGGTGCTTCCGAAGGAATCCAAAAACAAATAACCCTGACGCCTTGCAGGCGTTGCAACAACAATCACACCCCGCAGTGGCGGGCAGGTGGAGAAGCGCATGTCCAAGCATTTATACAGAACCATACTGATTTGGGTCGCAATTGTCATGGCCCTGATTTACGTCTACCCCACGGTTGGATGGATGATGCTGTCCGAGGAGAGTCGCCAGGCGCGGCTTGAAGCGTGGCAGCAGGAAGACGACGAAAGAGCCCGGGAGAAACAGAGTTATTTCGGCGAGCTGATGGCAGGCGTCAAACGTTGGGCACAGTTTGATCGCGAGAAGGTCATCAACATGGGGCTCGACCTTCAGGGCGGCATCCACATGGTGATCGGCTTCGACATTAACGATCTGGATGAAGAAACACTGGCCTCTTATTACGAACGTAACTATACGGATGCCAACATTGAAGAGGAAATTCAGGACCAGGTACTGCAGCAGATCGAACGTCGCATCAACGACTTTGAAGCCAAGGAACCCATCATCCAGGCGCTGGGCTCCAATCAGGTGCAGGTGCAGTTGCCCGGTGAAAAGGATTTGCAGCGTGCCAAAAAGCTGATCACCAGAACCGCGCAAATGAATTTCCATTTGGTGGCAGGTTCGGATGAAGCGCAACAGGTATTCATGGCGATTCGCGACGCCTTCCCCGAAGAGTTTTTGCCGTTCATAAAGCGGTCATCGCTGCAGCAGGACATGGTGGCAGTGGCGCCGGAAAACCGTGAGCGTATTGAGCGCGTGCTTGAACGCGCCAAAGATGGAAACATTATCCCGGAAGGCAAAACGGTGGCATTCAGCCAGACGCCCAAGCCCTATGACAAGAATCAGGACTACCAGCTGTATGTCATTGAAAGCAAGCCGCTGGTGACCGGTACCGGACTCACTTCAGCCAGCGCTCTTCCCGACCAGAGCAATCCTCCTTACTGGCAGATTCTGTTTGGATTCAACGCTGCTGCGGGCGCTGATTTTGCGGAGGCAACGGGCAACAATGTTGGCCGCAACATGGCGATTGTGTTGGATGGCGTGGTGGTGTCCGCACCAAATATTCGTGACCGGATTGCTGGCGGACGCGGCCAGATTACCGGTAGTTTTGAAGGCATTGAAGCACGCGACCTGTCCATCGCCCTGAACTCCGGTTCGATGGTGGTACCCGTTCGTGAAGAATTTACCCGCACGGTAAGCGCCAGCCTCGGCCAGGAGACGGTGCGCCGCGGCGTGATGTCGTCGTTGATTGGTATTGCGCTGGTAGCCGCCTTCATGCTGGTATACTACATGGGCGCTGGCGCGATTGCAGTAATCTGTCTGGCCCTTAACGCAATTCTTGTTATTGCGGCCATGGCCTATTTTGGCATGACCCTTACCCTGCCTGGCATTGCGGGACTTATCCTGACTGTTGGTATGGCGGTGGATGCGAACGTGCTGATTTATGAACGCATCCGTGAGGAAATGAAACTGGGGCACACACTGCTTACTTCGGTGGATAACGGTTTCCGTCGCGCCACCATTACCATTCTGGACGCAAACATTACCACCCTGATCGCGGCGGCAGTGCTGATGCAGTTTGGCACCGGCCCCATTGAAGGTTTTGCGGTTACGCTGAGCGTCGGCGTATGCGCCAGCGTCTTTACTGCACTGGTAGTGGCGCGCGCCCTTTTCGACTTTGCTCTTGAAAAAAAGGTGTTTACCAAGCTGACCATGCTGAGCATTGTCCGTGATGATGCCAAAGTTCCTTTCATGTCTTTCCGCAAGATTGCTTTTGGTGGAAGTGCCCTCTTGATTCTCTTAGGCATGGGCATGTTTGGTTTGCGCGGCATGGATAACTTCGGCGTGGACTTCCAGCAGGGCACCAACTTGATGCTGCGCATCCAGAACGAAGGCCCGGTTCCGGTAAGTGATGTACGTGCGGCGCTGACATCGGCGGGTTTTGATAACCCTGTCGTCCAGGAAACAGGCGGCGAAGGCGCTGAGCAGCAGAACACGTTTATTGTGCGTGTGGGCGATGTAACGCGCGGCGCTGACGAAAATACAGAAGATGCTGCAGCTGTAGTCACAGGCGATGAAATGATGCAGACCGTAGCAGAACGCATCCAATCTTCGCTTGCTTCGTTAAGCGGTGGCGGGGCGCCGGAAGGTGTCATCATTGAAGATGAGCAGACAGTAGGGCCTGCAGTGGGCGCACAGCTGCGCTGGGATGCCCTGAACGCCCTCTTCTGGGCGCTGGTGTTTATCATGGTATACCTGTGGATTCGGTTCGAACTTCGCTTTGCGTTGGGCGCTGTTGTGGCATTGGGGCATGATCTGCTCATTGCGGTTGGCATATTTTCGCTGCTGGGCAGGGAGGTGTCCATGCCGGTTATCGCAGCATTACTTACCATCGTGGGTTACTCCCTTAATGACACCATCGTGGTGTTTGACCGCGTGCGCGAAGACATGCAAGCCAGCCGCGGTAAGGGCATCAAGTTCATCGAAATCCTGAACAGCGCTATCAGCGCAACCTTGAGCCGTACGTTGCTGACCTCGCTGACCACACTGTTCGTGGTGGTTGTCCTTTATCTGTTTGGCGGCGAGGCCATTAATGATTTCGCGCTGGTTCTGATTATCGGTGTACTGGTGGGAACCTACTCCTCCATATTCGTGGCAAGCCCGGTGGTATACCTGTTGCAGAAAAGGCAGCAGATAGAAGCGAATGCCCAGCGTCCCGCCAAAAAGAAGAAGGCAGATAATGAAGACAAGGGACGGCGTCCCAAGAAAAGCGGCGCTAACGCCTGACCAGACGGAAGATAGAATTGTCAACGCCGGAGAAACCCCTGGGTGACTCCGGCGTTTTTCTTTTTCCGGAACATTCCCGGGTTATTAAATGTTGGTAACAGAAACATAAGT
>CAZBNU010000019.1:7455-34606 GCA_964493075.1 uncultured Nitrospirales bacterium
CATAAAGGAAAACAACATGTCTGCTAAAAAGAATACCGGACACCGCCAATATTCAAGGAACGTCACGGAAACACCGGAACGTGCTCCCAGTCGCGCCATGCTCCGTGCTGTGGGATTCTCCGACGACGATTTCAGCAAAAGTCAGGTGGGTATCGCCTCCACCTGGAGCATGGTTACCCCGTGCAACATGCACATTGACGTGTTAGCGCGGGAAGCAGAGGCGGGCGTGAACAATGCAGGCGGTAAGGGCGTCATCTTCAACACCATCACCATTTCGGATGGCATCTCCATGGGCACGGAAGGCATGAAGTATTCGCTGGTGTCCCGCGAGGTCATCGCCGATTCCATAGAAACCGTGGTCGGCTGCGAGCAGTTTGACGGCGTGGTTGCCATTGGCGGTTGCGACAAGAACATGCCCGGTGCGCTGATTGCGCTGGCGCGGCTAAACCGGCCCGCCGTCTTCGTCTACGGCGGCACCATCCTGCCCGGATGTGTTCACGGATGCGAGTTGGACATTGTCTCTGTGTTTGAGGCGGTGGGACAGCACGCCAGGGGCGAGATTGACGACAATGGATTGCTCACCATCGAAAGGAAGGCCATTCCCGGGCCTGGCGCGTGTGGCGGCATGTATACGGCAAACACCATGGCATGTGCTATTGAAGCGCTGGGCATGAGCCTGCCCAACAGTTCCGCACAGGTGGCGGTTTCAGAAGCCAAACAAGAGGATTGCCGCAACGCGGGCGCGGCTGTCATGAAGTGTATCGAAGCCAATCTGCGTCCCCGCGATATCATGACCCGTAAAGCATTCGAGAACGCGGTTACCGTCGTCATGGCCCTGGGCGGATCCACCAATGCCGTGCTCCACCTCATTGCCATGGCTCACACAGCCGGGATACGGCTGACGCTGGACGATTTCACCCGCATCGGGAAAAGAACGCCGGTCTTGGCGGATTTGAAGCCAAGCGGACGCCATGTCATGCAGACGCTGGTGGAAATCGGCGGCGTCACGCCCCTTATGAAAGAACTCCTCAAGGCGAAGTTGCTGCACGGGGACTGCATCACGGTAACCGGAAAAACGCTTGCCTCGAATCTTCGCGGTGTGAAACCTTATCCCAAAGGGCAGTCTGTCATTCGTTCGTTGAAGGCGCCCATCAAACCCGAAGGTCACTTGACAGTACTTTATGGCAACCTTGCCGAACAAGGCGCCGTCGCGAAACTGTCCGGCCATGAGGGCCTGTACTTCCGAGGCAAAGCGCGGGTGTACAACAGTGAAGAAGAAGCGCTCAAGCGTATTCTTGACGGCACGGTAAAAGCAGGCGATGTGGTGGTGATTCGCTACGAAGGACCCAGAGGCGGCCCTGGCATGCGCGAAATGCTCGCCCCCACCTCTGCCGTTATTGGGCGCGGTCTGGGCAAGGATGTGGCGCTGATCACAGACGGACGTTTTTCGGGCGGCAGTCACGGGTTTGTGGTGGGGCACATTACCCCTGAAGCCCAGATGGGCGGCCTCATCGCCCTCGTAAAAAATGGCGATACCATCACCATTGACGCAGTAAAACGCACCCTTACCCTAGAGGTGGCGAAGGCGGAAATTGAACGCCGCCGCAAAACCTGGAAAGCGCCGAAACCGAAGTACACACGGGGCGTACTGGCGAAATATGCGATGCTGGCGGCCTCCGCCTCCGAGGGCGCTGTCACCGACAAATACCTTGAGAAACCATAACTCCCGGCCTATACGCCCATCACCCGCCGTGCAAGCCAGTCGCGCATCCGGTCTGGCATAATACGGCGCAAATAGTATTGGATGCGGCAGTCAATGCCCACCTGATAGCGCGTTTTCGGGCGACGTGATTCGAGGGCATGGCGCACCGCCAGGGCAACCCGATGGGGGGATGCGGCAATGACGGGTTTCTCTTCGACGATGCGGCGCATGGCGGCGATGGGCGCAGCATAGCGTTCCAATGCCTCCGCCGGATAGATTGTTTCGGCGTTTTCCGTCGCTTCTTTTGCCTTGTCCCATATCGGTGTTCTGATCATGCCCGGTTCGATAAGTGCCACATGGATGCCCCACGGCTGCAATTCAAAACGAAGGGAATCGCCAATGGCTTCGATGGCATGTTTGCTGCCGCCATACACGGACAGAAACGGTTCACACCAGAACCCGGAATTGGAACTTGTAAACAGTATGCGCCCCTGCGCCAGGCGTATCAGCGGCAGGAATGTTTGGGTCACCGCAATGGCGCCAAACACGTTTACCCGAAACTGCTGCTCAATCTGGTCGGCTGGCAAATACTCCATGGGGCCGCCAACAGCAATGCCAGCGTTATTCAAGAGCCCATCCAGGCCCGCAGTACCCACACGGTCCCGGACCATTTCAAAGGCAGCACTGATCTGATCTGGTTGGGTCACATCCAACAGTACAGGAATAACAGCGCCCTCTGCCGTAGCGACAAGACGCTCCCCGTCCTGCTCGCGGCGAACACCGGCAAATACTCGCCAGCCCTCTGCCGCCAGATAGGAAACACACGCTTCACCAATACCCGTAGACGCGCCTGTAATAAGAACGGATCGCAGTACGGAATTTGTATTCTCTCTTTGCATGGCTGATATTCCTTTTATAGCCATAGTTCATATAGATAACAGTATATAGCAATTCTGGTCAGGCAAAAAAAATACCAAAGCGTTTGCTGCCCAGAACCAGAAGCCTGCCATGAACCGGCAACGACGGACCGATAAGGTAACGCGGTCAATAATCAACGACCATGCTTCATCTATTTTTCGGTGAAATAATCAACCGTCTCGTCAACTGGAAAGGGCAACTGATTGAATTCAACCTTCGGTGCTTTTCCGAAAAACTGCCAGTCCGCAAAATCCAGTAATGCCCGATAGTCAACAGGGCTGTGATCATGGCCGCCGGAACGAAAGTGCATGGCGTTGCGTTCCGGGACGCCGAGGAACTCATAAACCGGCTGTGCTGCCAGGTAATTGGCCTGCGTGCCGATGGGGTTGGCCCAGGCATCATCCGTACCGTCCGTACTCAACACAGGACGGGGCGCAACCAGGGCACGCATAAAATGTTGGTCAAAGGGCAGGTGGGCTTCCTTGCCAGCGTAGTTCCGAAAATCCTTGTGGAACCATTCCTGCCATCGTTCCGGACGGGTGATGGCTTCCAGGTCTTCGCAGTCTGGCCCCAGGATACGGTATAGCCCTGCGCCGCCGCAGCCGGAACCGTTCGGATTTACAATGGCAAAGCGCTCATCCACGGCCCCTGCCAGTAGCGCCGCTTTGCCGCTGCGCGAGTGGCCGGTGATGATGACTTTCGAAGCGTCCACTTGCGGCAGGGTTTCCAGATAATCCAACATGCGCGACGCGCCCCAGGCCCAGGCGGCCAGCGTAGCAATCTCCATGTCTGGATAAGCCTGTTCCACCGCACCGGGAGTTGGTCTACCTTCTTCTGAACGATCAAAGCGTTCCGGCCCGAAACCGGCGAAAATATAGCCCCGTTCATTGATTTCCTTGATGATGGGCGCATTCCAGCCAATGTTCATAATGACCGGACACGGCTTGTCGCTGGCAGCAGGAAAATACAGGTCCAACTGGGCGCGTATCCTATTCTTCGGACCCATGGTAACGCTATGCTTTTCAAGGCGGGTAGCACCGTCATGGAGCGTTTTTTTGCTGAAGATACGCTTTCGGGTGACATTCCCCGGCGCCTCGGGAAGAGGCCCATACTGGATGTTCAACACCAAGTTCAGAATCTCCTGGCGCCGCCGCAGCCAGTCTTCTTTGGTTTGGACTTGCGATCCATCCAGGAACTGGAACGGGTCCGGAAGTGCTTCAACGGCAGGGAAACGGTCCGGCGCAAAGGTGGACTGGGCCACCACGTCGCTGCTTACCGCCAGACTACAAATAACCGCCATAAAAAGGGACACTACGACCAAGTCTTTCATAATTCACAATTCCTTCTTTTTCCCGTTGAGGCTTAGCGATGTCGCCAGTGAGGTCGGTCTGGACTGGCGGCTATATTCCATGTCACCCATTAGCGTATTACTACTGACCACACCGTAACAACAAGGGTTTCAGTCGACGAATACCAGAATCTGTTCGTTGCCATCGGTTCTTCTATAGGCGATACCCAGCAACTCGCCAATCTTATCCGCACCCTGCAGATCGACCTGAATGAGTTCTACTGCGACGATTATCTGATCTTGTTGGATTACATGCAGCAACAGGATCAACCCATCCACTGACATAGCGACAAGACATTCCGCCGTCATTTCTGTTTTCGGCGGGAACAGAAATTTATCACTATGTCCCTTCCACGAAGTGCATAAACACCTTTTTGTTGGTTGTGGATAAGATGTGGAAAACCCCTTTTGAGGGGTGTTTCTTATAAAATAAAGGAACTGGCATACTCTGCCGCATCTCATTATTACACTTTGTACCATTTGCATTTTTGCTCTTTAAAGTCGTAATTTTACAGAAATCCGTTCGCAGATTGAATACAATCGCTCTATTATGATACAATATCGATCGAAGATAAAGAAGGACGTTTCAATGAGAAACAAAGATGGCTTTACGAAAATGCGTTTATTAGTAGCATGTCAGGATGTGGAATATGGCATGACATTGGCCCGTTTTATGGAATCTCCCACACTTTCCATAGAGCGCTGTCATGATATGGCTGGACTGTTGCGCCTGGTGAGTCGCAGCAATTATGATGCGCTAGTGCTGGACCTGGACCTGGACGCGCAAGGCGATATTGATTTGGTGTCATTTGTGCGTCAACGCAACCCGGCAACGCGCATGGTACTTCTCTTTGAAATGGCGGACATTGAAGCGGCATTGGACGGCATCCGTCTGGGTGCGTATTTCTATCTGCCCAAATCCAGCCCACCCTCCGATGTGGCGCATGCCGTAAACAAGGCACTGGAAAGCAAGGCTTTGGATGCCAGTCTGGACAATTACGAACAGACCGTGTTCGAAGAGCTTGCAGGACGCACGGACGCCATGCGCCGCATTATCGAGCTGATTCGCAAGGTGGCGCCCACCGACAGCACGGTGTTGCTGTTAGGCGAGAGCGGTTCGGGTAAGGAGGTGGTGGCCCAGACGCTACACCGGCTAAGTTCACGCCGTGACAAGCCTTTCGTGGCCATCAACTGCGCCGCATTACCGGATGCACTGCTGGAAAGCGAATTGTTTGGCCACGTGCGCGGCGCCTTTACGGGCGCAACGGACCATAAGCAGGGCCTGTTTGAGACGGCAGACGGCGGCACCCTGTTTCTGGATGAAATCGGGGACATGTCGGCCATTACCCAGGCCAAGTTGCTTCGGGTATTGCAGAACGGCGAAGTGCGGCGGGTGGGTTCCACGACCACCGTTCGCGTCAATGTGCGCATTATTGCCGCCACCAATCGCGACCTGTTCGACGCAGTCAATCGTCTGGCATTCCGTGAAGACCTGTATTACCGCCTGAATGTGGTGCAAATCCGCATTCCCCCGCTGCGCGAACGGATGGATGCGCTTCCGGCGCTGGTCAATCATTTTATTGCCCGTGCCAATGCAAAATACGACAAGCAGATCACCGGCATGGACAGCGCTGCCTCCCAATATCTGCGCCAGTACCCCTATCCCGGTAATGTACGCGAATTAGAAAGCATCATTGCCCATAGCGTTATCATGGCGGATGGTGCAGAAATCACGGCGCAGGATTTGCCCGATTATGTGCGGCATGGTTGCGTTATACGTCCTGCCCTCACCTATATGCGGGACGACAGCGTGCCAACCCTTGCAGAAATGGAGGCGCGGCATATACGCTTCGCGCTTGAAACGCTGAAAGGCAACCAAAGCCGCGCAGCAAAAGAGTTGGGTATATCGCGATCCACCCTGTGGCGTAAGATGCGGGAGTACGACATAGCGGCAGCGGTTGAGGAAAGCGAATAACTTTGTATTCTGGTGGGTTCCGCGTCCGCTTCACCCACCCTACAACTTCATCCGTGGATATTTTCTGATGCGGTGTCTTTTCGTTTCTGGATGAGAGCGTTGACAATGGCGACACGCACTTGCGTGCCCATGGGACTTCCTGTATACCCATCGAGCACGGCCAGATCAATTTTGCTGCCCAGGCGGTAGTAGTAATAAACCCATACGGGCTGATAATATAAGCAGGACTCCAGCGTATCTTCTATTAAAGGTTTTGTTCCCCGACGGCGCAGAAAGTACTTGAGTAACCCTTGTCTCGCGAGCCTGTCCGCCTCTTCCAGATCAAGTATTATCGGGAATTGTTCTTCTTCGGGCTCCCCTGATTCGAGAATTTCTTTGCGTTCAAACAGCGCAAACCCGCCGAAACTGGCATCTACCGAAACCCAGGTATCACTTCGTTTTTCACCGAGCGATAACGCCATCTGTATTGAATAGGCAGGCATCCATACCAGTTCGAGCGATTCCGGCAACCCTTCTGGCGAAGACTTCACGGGACGATGCCGCAACAATCCATACATGTTTATGAATCGGCGACGAAAAAACAACTGCGCTGCGTCCGTACGCGGTATACGAAGGGGAAGGTGAAGAACCGTCATGGACTGTTCTTAGCCGCCCTGCGCATTCCCAGCCACCCGTAGGCAATCACACAGCCGCCAATAAGAAGAAGCGCACCGCCGCATATAGCATTCACCACTGCTGCGCGAGGCCGGTCAAGCGCCCAGAATGTGCCGATAAGCACAGGAACACCCAAAGCAAACAGAAATAATCCCACGGCCACATTGGTTTCGCTGTCCCGTTTCAGCGTTTCATTTGCGGTTACAACTTTATTCTTGGTCTTGTCAATAGCCTGAGACATGGTTTACTCCTTAACGAAAATAAAAGTACACAAACACGTGGGGCAGCATGGAAACAATAGTCCATAACCGCAAATCCGTCCACCACCCCTTAAATGGCCGCCCCTCATTTACATAGGATTCTTTCAATAGGAAACACACCCAGGCCATGGTGCCCACAAAGAAAACAATAGCGGCGATGGTGGCATAGGGCTCGTAGTACCCATTGAGAAATTCGTTGATGGGATGAAAGAATTTACTCAGAATCGGGTAGAAGGCAACTTTGCAGAAGGCTTCTATTTGTTCTTCAAACATCAGGAGTTCCTTTCTTCAAGGGCCAATTGCGCCTCGTCACTCTGGATGACAGAACCCCAGGTGAGTCCCCGGAGTTTTTCTTCAGATTCGGGCTTGGTCAGCAGACTAACCACAATGGTTACGGCAAGTGAGAAAACAAACGACCACCATGCAACAAAGAGAAACGGATCATCAGACGTGAATAATCCCGGTGTGTACTTGAGAATAAAGCAGAACGCGACGCCGAGGGTCAGTCCTGCCAAACCACCCCACTGCGTTGCGCGCCGCCAGATAATGCCTAACAGCAGAATAGCCAGGGTTGGCCCTTGGAACATACTCAATATAGTCTGGGTAAAGACATAAATACTTTCCCGGTCCGCTATGGGCTTTGCAAGAAGCGCGGAAATAATGATGAGGAATGCCGTGAAACCACGTCCCATATTGAGCGCTTGGCGTTCAGTGAGCATGGGTCTGCCAAACCAGCGGCGGGCCTGTCCCCAGATGTCGGTGATGAACATGGTACTCGCCGAATTCAGTGTTCCGGAAATACTAGACATAAGCGCCGCAAACAGGGCGGCAAACATCAGGCCACGCAATCCCGCCGGCAGTAATAGACGAATCATCTCAGGCACAGCACGGTCTGCCTCTTCAACGGGCAGATGGGGCACGAGAATAATGGCGCACAATCCGGGCAACGCCACCATCAGAGGTATCATGGACTTCAAAAAGCCGCCCAGCAACATGCCGCCCTTGGCGTCCCATTCGGTGCGAGCGCCCAGGGTACGTTGCACGATAACCTGGTTACCACTCATATAAGCAACCGCGAGCACAATACCCAAGCCGAAAACAATGCCTGTCCACGGGAAGGGACCTTCGGTGTTGTGGGGCAAGAGGATGGTAAAATGGTTTTGAAATTCTGGGCCTTTGGCAAGAATTTGTTCCTGCAGCGAACTCCATCCGCCAACTTCCCACAGGGATAGGGTCAGGAGCCCAAAACCACCCACAAACATTACGATCAACTGCACCACATCGGTGAACACCACTGCAGTCAGGCCGCCAGAGAATGTATAGAGGCCCGTAACAATCGCCATAAGCCACAACGACGCCTGCGCGTTCCAACCCAGCACCGTGTGCATCAGTTTGTCTGCAGAAACCCATAGCATAATGGCAAGACCAAGGAACAGCACCACGGCCCAAATCACTGCATTGATAAACTGCACGGCCGTATTGTAGCGTCGCCCCAGAAACTCCGGAATGGTGAACACGCCTGTGCGCCAGAAATAGGGAACAAAAACAAATGCGGCAAATGCCATGGCTGGCATCGACCCAATCCAGTCGAAATTGGCGGCGGACACGCCGTTCTGAAATGTGGCACCGGCTACTGCCACAAAGTCCATCGCTCCGATATCGCTGACTACGATGGAAAAACCGATGGCCCAGAAGGGCAATGCTTTTCCGGACACAAAAAAATCTTCTGCATTGCTGATGAAGCGTGTGCAGAAGAAACCCAATGCAAGGGTGCCGACCATATAAACAGCAATGATTGTAATATCAATGTTACTGAGACCAATGTTTTCCATAAAAGCCCTTCCAAAATCACATTGTTTGCTTAATTTTACAGACACCGTCCTCGAAAAGCAATGAACATGACACGGTATCATCAACCCTAGTACAGGAGAAACGTTTTGATCCACAAACCAAGCCCGTGCCCACGACAGCGCATTGGCTTCAATTGTTGGTTTGGTTATTGCTTTTTTTTCCTGATAAATCTCTTGCGCAGAAAAACACATTCTGCTATCCGAACAGTGTCCAGATAAGGCCCAAACAACTTTGCATATCTTCGAGTCATGGACCTCAACCGATATCCACCGGTCTGTATCAGAGGGTGCCTATCTGCTCCTGCCCGTGCGGACAAGAGATACGGCGTTATTTGTTTGGAGACGCTTTCTGGCGACGCGCTGACGCGGTCAGTATGAAGAAAACAAACCCGGCCAGCAACAAATTACCGGCCCAGCCTGAACCGGAATATTCCATGCTGCCGCAGCCCAAGATACGTCGTTCCTTATCTTCGGGTTCTTCATCGGGCGTATCATCATCTTCGTCACCGACATAAGTAAAGGCAT
The DNA here is from genome assembly GCA_964493075.1 of uncultured Nitrospirales bacterium. Taxonomy (GTDB): domain Bacteria; phylum Hydrogenedentota; class Hydrogenedentia; order Hydrogenedentales; family CAITNO01; genus SLFT01. The sequence goes on from CAZBNU010000019.1 coordinate 16,688, forward strand.
CAATACGACGTCCGACACCGCCCAGAGTTTCCACAGAAACTGTGACGTTGCCTGCAGGGTGGAGTGGCGTAACAACTTCCAATTCAGTTTCACTGACAATACGGAAACTGACTGCGGGCACATCATCAAAATTCACCGACAGAAGATTTCCAAAATTTTTACCGCGAATCGTCACGGTATCGCCGCCTATGGTAAGCCCTTGAGGTGGTGTTACTGCGTCAATTTCTGGTACTGACAACACAGTAACTACAGGCGAATTCACTGGATCACCAAAAAGCAAGTTAACCGTAACCGGGGTCACCTGAAAACTCCATGTTTCCCCGGGCTGCGGTATGTAGGCAGGCACTTGAAAGGAATTGGTCAGAGAGGACACCACCTGCCCATCCCGGAACCAATACAGCAGATAGATGCCCTCGGCGTATTCGAGGGGCGACTGTTTGGCATAGGGGTGATAATACACATAGGATGCGATGAGCGGACGGCCCGCCGCCACAGGACGGCTCACCGAGGGGTCTTCGTTGGGCGTATCGCTGGACAGCAACAGGTTCAGGGCGGAAGGTTTCACCGTTGCATCGCGCACGATAACGCGCACATCCTGATAGGCCTCCATATCTCCGGTACGGGCCATTACACGCACCGTGTGGGCGCCAATATGCTCATAGGCCGTAGTCCAGAGGAATTTGCCTGCGCCACCGCCAATATCCGCAAAGGGGGCATTCCCAGTCAACGACCAAATGCCTGTAAGGAACGGCAGCCCAAGGCCTGCTGGCGTCAGCGCTTCCGCGATGAAGGAGGCGTCTTCGCCAAACTTCACCACCGGCGGCGTGACGGGATCAATACTAAGCAGCGACGGCTCCGAAGGAAGGTTTTCAAAGGGCGTGAACCCAAAAGCAGGCTCCACGTCGTCAAACAATTCTGTGGGGTCTACAGGCGTACCGCGCCCATCAGATAGACCTACGATGCCATAATTTACGAAGGATTCGAGATAGGTGAACCTGATATGGCCGCCGAAAAACAACTCTACCTGCACCGTGTTGCGCGTTGGGTTGGAGTAGGGGTTATAGAAAAGTTCAACGGCGTTTTCAAAAGTAACAACGAAACGGTCGGGAAGCATTCTGCCCCATGCCTGCCCGCCGGAGCTAAACTGCAACAGGGAGTACAGGAAAGAAATTCGTGGCAATGTAAAATGTCCGGCCAGATTGGGCAAATCGAGAAGTTGAACAATGTCATATTCTGATGTTATGTCATCGTCATCACTTTGCTCCAGAATATCTGCGATGTCGAGGGCCTGATTTTCAAGGGCACTAAAGAAATCCTGGAAAACGATGTAACCGTTAATGGATACATACACTTTGTCGTAGACCTGGCCGAAGAAGGGGAATCTCATTTCACCGAGAGGCAACTCCAACAGGTCATTCTTGTTCAGGGGCGTCAGCGTATATGCGCTGCCCTGCGCATCCGTATGCTTCACCGGCAACTCACGAACATTTCGGGTTGTGCTGGCTTCATAGGTGCTATAGTCAGCGCCCGGGGCCATCTCGCCCAGCGGCGCAAGAGGCGCACCTACAGGCCGGAACGTGATCTGCGTATAGGCAAGGTTAAAGGGTTCCTGCTCGCCGAGAAAGGGGTCTGCTCCGAATGACGCAGTCAAAATCTCGGCCTGCTCTGAACCTGCAATGGCGCTTGCATGTTTTACATGGGGAAAATCACCAAGGAGATCCATGGGATAATCATCGAGGATATAATCGGGTATGTCTGAGGGGACATCGCCAATGAGGGTGTAATAGTACACCACACCATCCAAGACCTCACGGTCAAGGTACGATTCTGATGCAGGATCAAGGGGAATGCGGATGCCGTCAAGAGGCCCGGTAGGATAACCAGCGGTGCTTTTGTAAAGGGTCAACTGATAGAGCGACTGCCCACCGGATCCCGCTTCAATCACTTGATCCGGGGGATTCGTCCAAGTAAGTGAAATAAGGGGAGTATCCACATCTGCGGGGCCATCTGTGGCGAACGTAGGTGTTGCCCGGAAATTGCGCAAACTCAGAAAGGGAATCGGCTCGACAGGCTCTTCCTCGTCCTCCAACAAATTTTCCTCAAAAAAATCAAGGATGTCTATCTGGGCGAATGCCATACTGCCACAAAACGTACCCAGAAGCAACATCACAGCAAGCCAGTACATCCCGTTATGCGACGCCTGCATTTTCGGCATCATAACCTTTCTCCCTTCGGCTGTTACGCCGATAATCCGCCTGCGCGGTACTACCTGTCCAACGATCCGCATGCTAAAACCCACACAGAACCATCGGCTAACCTTCATCATCTGTCAAATTCCGACCTCGGACGCATCTGGCGCCCGCCAGACCATCGCTTACGTTATAAATCAACACAGTAAGTAATGTCAAGGCCTACGGCCATCCCGTCCGTTACAACGGACTCAGGTTGCTATTGCTAAAAAGCCCGCGTCTCAATAACGACGCGGGCCGAATTAAACACTTTACACAGCAGACTGCCGTGTCAATCCAGACTGAACGCGCCGAGCTACAGGGAGCTATAGGTGCGCTGCCAGTCGTTACTGCCCTGATCGGCCAGTTCCCTTTCAGCAAGCAGTTGCGCCTGACTTTCAAAATCCGGGATGCGCGCATTCACAATATGCGCCTCAATGGATTTTTGCACGTCTTCGGGCATCTCTTCACGGAATCCCCACTGAGGCACAGCTGCTGTACCGAGATTCTCAAAACTGCCAATGTTGGCGCCATCCAGAGTGCGGTAGTAAACCGCCCAATTGCCACGCATCAGGCATTCCGCCCATTTAAGGGACTTGTGGCCGAACCGATCGGTGACTGTAACATTGGCAAAGAAGTATTCGTTGGCCCGCGCAAGTTCGAGTTCGCGCAGGTAGAAGCTGGTGTACTCATTTTGCAGTTCAGGGGTCACCCAAGGCGCTGCGCTGACCTTTTCGCGAAGCTGCTGTACCGCCGCCAAGCGCTGCGCATAATCAAACTTCTGCGGGGCAAGGGGAATGCTTTCCTTAACCTGAATAACAAGGCGGTCTACATTATGGACCAGTGCATCTTTGGTGGCTACACGGCGCACATTCGCCTCTTCAAGTTCGCCTACGTGGCCCGTCAAGCGGTCCACTTCCGCAATCAGGCCGCGCTGACGCGCCTGAACAATAGCCGTTTCATTGCGCAACTCCTCCAGGAACTCACGCGCGGAGATGATCTCATCGTTACGCTCGCGCAACTCGCGTTCCACGCCGTTCAGCTCACGCATTTGCCCATCAAGAGTAGCACGGGTGGAATCCAGCTGGGCAACTACATTATCGAGTTCAGTCTGCCGCTGTCCAATTTCCTGGATTAACCGATCGCGCTCCTCAATTGTTAAGCCGGGACCTTCTTGATCGTCAATGCCCCGACTTTCAATTTCCCGAAGTTGTTGATTCAGGCGTTGGTTTTCCGCGGTCAGTTTGGTTACTTCGTCGCGCGTCGGATTCGGCAGGAAGGCCATGTAATCCGTTAGGAAGGGCGCGTTCACCACACCGATAAAGAAGGCCACAGCGACAAAAATCATCACGACAAGCCAGTTGGCGCCGCCTTTTTTGACGGCAGTCTTCTGGCTGCTTGCACCCTGTCCCGCCATCGCTGGCGTCATGGGGGCCGCACCGACACCTGCGCCTACTGGCGCACCGGCGGCAAAGTCATCGTCGTCATTTCCAAATCCGGTATCAGGCGTAAAATTGGGCACCGGCGTTGCGGCAAGCTCGGGCGTGGCAAAATCGCTTTCGCCACCGAAGTCGTCAAACATGGGCGACTCCATAGCCTGCGTGGGCGCACCCGTCTTACTTCCGTATCCGGAATCAATGCCGCCAAAGCCCGAATCTTCGCCGCCAAAGGCGCTATCAAAGATGGGCGTATCGAGCGCAGAATCCGGACCCGGACCGATGTCGGGAGTTTCCGGTGAGAAATCACTGTCCGCCGCAAGGTCCTGGAAGCCGCCGGCACTCATCACCTGATCATCATCATCAGGGGAAGTACTGCTGAAGGCGCCACTATCGAAGGCGGGCAGACCAATGTCGTCATCGCCCCCGTACACATTGCCACTGCCAATGTCTGGCGTCTGCGGTGAAAACTCTTTGTCTTCCTGCAACGGAGACGCGATTTCCCCGCCCTCGTGGGATTCGAAATCTCCCAGAGGCGGCAACGCGTCGCCAGAGTCGCCTTCACCCTGCGAATCGAAGTCGCTCAAAGGCGGCAGATTCCCCAAACCAGAATCTTCATCCGCGCCATTTCCAAGACCATCATCATCAAACAATTTGTCGTCGGCCATTAGACCCACCTCCGTTTATATGAAGGGTTCAAGTTTAACCACACGTTCCACAGTACGCATTCTAACACGATTTGCATCAAGTGTCAAGTAAACTCTTTACAAATCGTAGCACACATTATCATCTATAATATACAGCTTTTCGAACTGCCAAGGCAACCTGTTGTCAATAATTTATTTCCAAGGCGGCATTATGTCGGTTTTGGGTGCCCTTTTGCAACCTCTTGTCGGGCCTAAAATCACCCTGTCTAAGGCGCAATCGCATTACGTTGGTGTGCGCCGAAACAGAATAATGCCAACAGTCAAAAACAAAACACTGGCGACCCATGCGGCCACCCAAGGGGGCAACTTGCCCATGTAGCCCAGTCCGACACTTACGGCAAACACGAGCAGATAGGCCATTGCCACACCGATGCTAACGCCGAACCCAAGCATGATGCCGCCGCGCCGCAATTTCATTGCGAAAGGAAATGCGAGCCAGATAATTACAAAACATAGCGCGGGCTGTGAAAATTTGAGGTGGTAGTTTACCAGCGGTTCCTGCACCGGAATCCCAAGGCGGCGCGCCCGTTCGATGTCCACCGCCAATTGGCCGGTCGTTTTTGCCTGTGCCGGTTTACTCAAGGCAAACAGCGCAGATGGCGATTCCGTAAAAGGCGCCGCACACTGTGTGATACGCTGCGCCGCTGTTTCCCATTGGCGGCTGCGATCGAAGACCACCCAGCGCCCGTCTTCCAGCAACCAGCGCGATTGCTTATCATCCCAGAATATCCTTTTGGCGCGAATCTCTTCAATACGATCTTCGTGGATGGAATGAAGAAATACATCCTGACCACTGTTGGCACGTTCATTAAACTTGAGAACGTGGCAGGTCCAGCCCGCACCTAAATTTGTCCAACTGACGCCAAAGCGACTTTGCCCGGAGACCTTGGAGAAGTACTCGTTTTTAACGCCGGCATGTATTTCCGAGGCGCGCACGCCATAGCTTTCCTGAAAGAAAAACACAGCAACCGCAATTACCATCGCCATCACCACGGGTGCGCGGGCGATCCGACCCAGACTCACGCCACCGGCGAGCAAGGCTGTAATTTCATTGTGCTGTGCGGCATTGCCCAACACCATCAACCCTGAAATTAAGACCGACACCGCCGCTGCCTGGTATTCGAAAAGTATGGTCGGCACAAAGGTGACGTAGTAAAGCAGCACCACATGCCAGGGAATTTGATATTTTGAAATATCCTCCTGCCGGGTCGCTACCAGGTCAATAACGCTGACAAGCAGGATGAGCGCGACAAGCACTTTTAACAGGGTCATCATAAAACGTCTGACTAAATATCGGTCAAGTAGCGTCATACGCGGTCCACCCGCCAAATCATGATCAGTCCCAGGAGACACAAAAGAAGATTGGGAATCTGGCCCAGACCCACCGTGACCGACAAGGGAAGCAACAAAGGCAGTTCCACCAGTTTTCGCAATGCAAAATAACCTGCAATGATGATCAATCCGCTCGAGAAAGCAAAGGATCTTCCTGACCGCTTCGAACGGGCGCCAAGGGGCGCGCCTACAATGCTGACGGCAAGACACATGAGAGGAAATGCGAGCCTGTTTTTAATTTCAACACGAATCTTATGCAATTCAATGCCTACTGGCAGCGCCTCCGTTTCAACAAATCTTTGTTCCAGACGTTTTTCCTCGGCAAAAAGTTGCGTCGTTGTCATGCCGTCACTGGAAAGGTCTTCCTGCTCTGTGTTCAGCACGGGTATCGCCTTTGCAAGGGATTCAAACATGAAGTGCTGTCGCGGATCATTGGGAATAAACAGGCCGTGCTGCAATTCAATGTGCTTTTTCCCATCCACCAGTATAATCCCCGCGCTATTGGCGTAGAAGGCGTTGGCACCCTCTTCTTCCGGCTGAAGGATTACGATATCGCGCAACGTGCCGTCCGGGTCGCGGTGTCCCAGATACACCCGCCAGTCGCCAAACTCGTGCATCACCCCTGTTGGCAGCATTTCCATGGACATGCGTAGCGGCATGTCCGTGGTCACCAGATGCACCAGCCGTGAATACGCCCAGGGCTGACACCGATCGGCCACCACAAAAAGAATGCCGCTCAACAGGGCGCCAAACACAATTACCGGCAATACGATGCGTTTGAGGGGCACGCCCGACGCTTTCATGGCGGTGAGTTCGTTACGCTGCGCCAGTGTGCTGAAGACAAACATTACGCCCATCAGAAATGTAACCGGGAATATGTAACTTGCCAGTGCTGGCAACGCGTAAAAGGTGATGCGGCCAATATCCAATACGCTGATCTGGGTGACGGGCATGCGCTCCATAAGTTCCTGCATCTGAGTGCGCACGGCGCCGCCCACCACCACGAAACTGATCACCGCCGCTGCAAGCAGCGCCGGTGGCCAAATCTTACCGACTATGTAACGGTCTATCAATCGCATGGGGAGAACGCTTCCTGGCGTAATCTTTCTGTTATACTCAATTGCCAACCTGTCACGATCACAACAGGCGCTTAACGGATCAAGACCACAGTTAAAAATAAACAGGTGAATTTTTGAACATACTACCATAAGCGTCATTCCGGTTTTTATTTTCTGCTTGGAATCAGAAAATAAGAGACCGGAATCCACGAATCACGACACCGCCTTCGGGCAATTCTATAGATTCAAGGACAATTTTTCACGCTGATCACACACTAAGCAACCTCGCAATGCGGAACAAATCCGGGTCGAACCGGTTCCGCATTGTTTGTGCATCCGAAATCGGGCGGAGCATGATAGCATTGTTTTCAAAAGCCACCATTACATCTATCCTGCCGTCAAGCAATGCTTCCACACCGGCTACTCCCATGCGCGCCGCCAAAACGCGATCGAACGCCGTAGGTGTACCACCACGCTGCAAATGACCGATAACCGCAACACGGGTTTTGCTGAACTCCGGGGCAATCTCTCCCACTTTTTTCGCGATGGTGTAGGCATCTCCTGCATCATCACCCTCGGCAACGACCACAATCATGGAGGTCTTGCCCCGGTCGCGGGCCGTCCGCAGGTCGCTGACGAGGTTATTTATAATGGTGGGGCTTTCGGGCACCAGCATTTCTTCGGCGCCGCCGGCCAATCCACTGTACATGGCAATGAAACCACTGTGGCGGCCCATCAGTTCCACAAAGAAAATGCGTTCATGCGACGCCGCGGTGTCACGCAACCGATCAATGGCCTCTACCGCAATGTTCAATGCTGTGTCAAAGCCAATAGTGTATTGAGTGCCGCCAATGTCGTTGTCAATGGTTCCGGGCAGGCCTACACACGGGAACTGATGTTCCAGGTACAGATCATGGGCACCGCGATAAGAGCCGTCGCCGCCTATGACCACCAGCCCCTCTATGCCGTGCTGTTTGAGTTGCGCCACCGCAGCAGCACGCCCCGCTGCTTCCCTGAATGCGTCGCAACGAGCCGTCCGAAGTATGGTGCCGCCATGGTGGATGATGCCGCTCACGGAACGGGCATCCATCGGCGCAATATCTCCGTCAATGACACCCTGATAACCACGGCTGATGCCGTAAACCTCAACATCGTGGGCAATACACGCCCGCACCACGGCACGTATCGCGGCGTTCATACCCGGGGCATCACCGCCACTCGTCAACACACCAATTCGTTTCATAGACAATCCTTTAGACCTGCTGCAAATATGCCGGTATGGATTATGAAGCAGCCTTTACAGATTCCACAATTTCCACCAACCTGCGACCGTAATCGGTATAGGACTTATAGAGGGCTTCTGCGCTTTCCGCCTGCTGGCCGGAATGAATAATCGCCGCCAGATGCGGTTCAATGGAGAATCCGCCTTCATAACCACCTGCAAGCAAGTCGCTAATAATTTCCTTCACATAGCCGTCACCGTCGCCACACATGCAATAGTGATCCACGCCATCCATCTTGCGCGCATCCTTGATATGCACATATACGATATCCTTTTGCACATCCTTGTAATAGTCCCAGGCGTTCTGGCCGTAGGTGACCGGATTGCCCGTATCAAATACCACTTTAAGCGCAGGGCTATTCACTTCGCCCAGCAGGATATTGCTGTTTTCCGATGAAAGACCGCCCCAGCCGCTGCAATTTTCGTGGACAAGGGTCACGCCGCCGTCTTCCGCAATACGGGCAAGATTTTTCATGCGCCGAATGGATTCCCGACGCCATTCGGGCTCGTCAAAGGGGGCATCCTTATCGTTCGGATAACTCATGACACGTATAAACTGTGTGCCAAAACGTTTCATGCGGGGGATCGCCTGTTTAAGGTCTTCTTCATCAATGGCGGGATCACATGAAATGGGACGCGCCCAGTTTGCCACAGCGCTCGCAAAACAGGACACCTTCATGCCTGCATCAGTGACAGCGCCATATACGGCATCAAACCTGGCCTCTTCCAGCTGCGTCAGGTTTACCCCGTCTATCATGCGCAATTCCAGGTGGTCCCAGCCCAGTTCCTGGTGCGCTTTAATTTGAGTGGCAATATCCTGTCCCGACTCATCCGAAATGCCTGAATAAAACATGGTAAAAATCTCCTTCACGGTTAAAATAAGGCCATCATAATCATTTCAAATGGCCAGCGTATTACTGTAATGGTAGGACATGAACGAAAGGGGATGCAAGAACGTCTGCCCTATTCCTGCTCCGGCGCTCCGATAAACCCATAGTAGCGCCCCATCCAATACGGAAGCAACCAGTATATGCCGGTGCTCTCCCTGGCGCCGTTGTCGCCGCCCACCGCGTCATAGGGATTCTTATCCCAACGCATGACATAGCGTTCACTGGCTGGCAGTAACCTGTCTACCTGCCAACTGTACAATTCGGGATAGCGCACCAGAGTCAGGTCTTCGCGTCGGCTGTTGTCCACCGTCCAATGGATAAGATCAAGGGGAGCGTCACGCAAAAAGGCCACGCATTGTTCCAGATTAAACTCCTTCACGCCATGAGCGCCGCAGATGAAATTGAAGAACGGATTGTGGTCGTTTTCCACCTGTCCATACCACTGATGCAGCCCTTCCAAAAACGCATCGTGCAACACAGGGTCTGTTTCCGTAGCCATCAAAGCGGGAAATATCAATGCCAGCAGACTGGAATCAATATCGGTTCGCTCAGCGGGATTGGTCGGTTTCGGCGCACGGGCAAGGTCCAGATACCCATATTCGTCCATAAGCCTCCGATATTCGCGATCGTATTTTGAATCCCCGGTCAGGTGGGCCGTTGTCTTTAGGTAACTCAACAGTTCTATGGCATTGATACGCCGTTCCGCATACCAATCGCCGTTTTCAAGCAACCTATCAGGAGACCACACGCCCCAGCGGGTAGGCTGTCCGTCGGTGTCGCGAAGCATATAACCGCCGTCCATGATATAAGTCATGACGCGGTCTGCCAACGCAGCAACCCGCTTTTTCTCTTCCGGTGACTGCGCCACAAATTCATGAAAAACGTAGTAGCCAAAAAAATGGCCGCAAATCTCATCCGAACTGGTATCGCCTTTCCAGAGCCAGTTGCCGTCAACACTGGGCCGCCAGCGTTCTTCTACGGGTTTCATGCGCGGGTCCCGCACCAGTACATCGGCAATCTGGCGTTCCGTGTACGTGCGGTTGCGATCATGCAGCCGGTTCGGATTCTCGGTATCGGGAGAAGCCCATTCCGGCGGCACGATGGTGCGTGCAATAAAACCCGGGGTGTCGGTAACGGTCTGAAACAATTCCATGGTTGCTGCAGCTTTGCGGGCGCGTTCCAACGCCACTGGGTCGCCGGTTACCTGATAACGGAATGCTTCCATGGCAAGATAGTGGTTGGTGTATTCCCCGTCATTGTCTTCATCTTCATGGAGCGATGTGGACACGTCGCCCTGCTTCATGAGGCGGCTGATGCCCACAATCCAAGGATCACGCACCTTGCGCTCCATAACTATCTGATAGTAATGTTCCGCTTTTTCGGCAAGGGTCATCATACGCCGCCTGATCACGGAAACACCGCCTCCGGTAGCAACCCACGCAGCCTCTTCGCTGTCAAAAGCGACGTCACGAACATCATCAGAAGGCAGCCACCGCAAACTGTGACGCAACGACCACTGGCCGTCTTTCAGACGTGCAACGCCCAACGCGGTACATATCCATAGGGCGCCATCGGGATGAAAAGCAATACGCCGCACATCGCTGCACGGCAAGCCTTCCCGCGAGCTGTAAGAACGCACCCGTTGGCCGTTTTCATAAACATCAAGGCCGCCGAACCCCGCGAACCACACCGTCCCATCGGGCGCAACCGCCACCCCTTTTAGGTCACTGGTAAGCAATGCCGTGTCATCATAAAGATGACGCAGAATTTCAGTTTCGCGAAACAGGAAAGCGCCGTGCCCCGTGACCGCCCACGCGGCGCCATCTTCCTCGAATGCAATGGCGTTGGCCGTGTTCGCCCAACGCCCCGTATATTTGATCCAGTCGTCGCCCTCACTGCGCCACATTCCACGGGGACCCATTGCCATTGCCTGCTTCCCATGAAAAGCAATGGCGCCGATGGGTTCGTTGATGTCTGCAACCTTTCCCAGCACGCCCGTTTGCAAACTGCGATACAAGCCATTCCAGGCGCCAAACCACGCCCGTCCCTCGGGGTCAACCGCCGCTGAGAAAGAAGGTCCCGCCGCCTCCTGCGTCTGCATTAACTGCCATGTGCCGCCGTTCTTCAGGCAATAAATGCCCGCTGCGGTTGCAGTCCATACGATCCCTTCCCCATCCACGACGATCGCACGCACATCGTTGGCGGCTGTATTGTCCTCGTTTTTGTAAAACTCACGGTATTCCTGAATAAAGGGTGTATCCGCAATACCCTGAAAATCTGGAACGCTGTTTACAGCATATCCGGAAACAGACGCGAGAGTAATGCTCAGTAAAAAACGGACAGTCTGGGACATTGCGATACACCTTTCGTGCAGTTGAAGTGACTTCCTGAAGGATGGGTTCCGTTGCGCTTCACCCAACCCACCCTGCGCGGCTAACCCCCATTGGAGCCACAAATTTTCGCGGCTTTCCCGGGATTATTCACGCAGGACTACTTGCTGGCGTTTGCCGTCTCTACGGCAGGCTTGCCGAGGGTGCCTGCAATTTCCGCAGGATCAACATTGATTGACTTCATGGCATCTGCGCATTTTGCCAGGCCTTCCTGATTGATCTCCCCTTCAGGGCTGGCAAGATTGGATGCGATATACACTACTGTCGCCGCAGCGCGAAAATCGCCCGCCTCTTCAGGTGTCAGCGAGTACCGTAAACACGCTGTGATCACTTCCGGCAGCCCCCAGTGCTCACAAAGCAGTGCGCCGGCTTCGCTATACCCCATCCCCAAAACCTGTTTTTCCGCGTGAAGACGTTTTTCACCAAAAATATCCGCCGGTATTTTTCCGTATTCGTCAGGATCAATGGTGCCAAGAGCGTAACTGCCCAAAGTATGCAGTAACCCGGCACAGTAGGCCACATTCGGAGTGACACTCCCGGAATCAATGGCAAGAACTGCGGCAATTTCCGCACAATGCCGGGAAAAATGGGTCAATCCCTTCCACTGGGCCTCATTTGCCATGGGCAGCTTTGGCGCATTCGCCGCCAACACCGAAACCGCCTGCTCACCCACCAGGGTAATCGCCATGGGAATACTGTCCACATTCTTTGGCAGCCCGTAAGCGGTACTGTTCGCTGTACAAAGCACAATTGCCGCCAACGACGGCGAATTGCCCACCACGGACACTACCTGGCGCAAGCCTTCGCTTTCCACCCCCACGACAGCGTCCACCTGATTCATGACGCGGGTAGGAATGGGGAGCCGCTCCAATTCTGCCAGCGCCTGCCGTATCGTTTCATCGCCGGGATACATAAGCGAAGATGTTGTCTCTGCAGGCTGCTCGCCCTGAGGTGCAGCACTGCCTTCCTTTTCTGCAACAATATCCTGGCTATCCGGCATACGGTAATGTTTGCGAACAGCAGCAAGAAAATCATCCACCTTGCAGACCATGGCGCGGATGCGCATGCCGCCGGTGACCTCTTCTACCGCCTTGAACGCTTCCATATCCACGGGACAAACCATAGCCACAGTAAGCGATTTGCCCAGCGAACTTGCAGGAAGCACCCAATGCTTTCGCACCACATCCAGCGGCACCAGATCGGTCAAGTCACGATCAATGGTAAAGTGGGACAGGCTGATGGCCGGGTGCCCTTCTTTAGACATCTTCTCATGAAGAGCATCTTTGGTGATCATTTCCAGACGCAACAGGGTTTCGAATAATTTCTCGTTGGGCTGCTGCTTTTCCTGTGCCTCATCAACCTGTTCGCGTTTGACCAGACCCATGTCAACAAAAAGGTCGGCTATAGGTTTGGGGCCGCTTGGTTTTGGAGGCGCCACCGGCTCAGATGATTTTACAGGTGGGGGCGTACCGCGCCCGGTTTGCACCAGAGCACCACATTTAACGCATTTGTACACCTTCGCCTGAGCGCCAGCAGGCACACGCATTCGCTGACCACAGGATGCGCACTCAATAATATTGTGTTGATCCACTGACAATACGGTTCTCCCACGGATGTAACGACTGACGGGCTACGTCGCCTCCTCAACTGATCAAAGACTCATTGCCTGTCTTCTTTGCCGCCTCGAGCGATGCTACACCGTGCATGCTGAGTTTCCGCTGAATCTGCATCCAAACAATAACAAGATGGTACTGTATATCAAAAGGATGCACACACGCAAAAAAATGTTTTGTAAACTATAAGGCAAAACAGCTGTCATCTTCAAGAATTGTCCCTGTGGAAATAACTACCCTCCTGCTATATAATATTGTCTGTGTGAAATTGGTATGCGCTTTCGTTTAGAATGTGCACGGCATTACACTATAGGTTTTGGCGATACAGGGACCCTGGAGCCGGCTTGTGTCCCGAGCAGGAGTCATTTATGCATCCCAGCGTTATTGAAAAGAAAATCGAGAACGCCCGACAACTAAGCAGTCAGGAACGACATCCAGAAGCGCTTGCAGCGCTTGAGGAAATCAAGCATTTCGTTCCCAACAGCCCCGTTGTTCTGTTGCTTCGAATCGAAAATCTCGCGGCATTGGGCAGAACCGGTGAGGCGACCCATGACTGCGATCGACTGACACAACGGTTGGATCAGGTTCGCATGGCGGGCGGCATCCTCGACGACATGCTTGATATTGAACAGGCCATGCAGATCACGGAAATGGTCACCGAACAGACCGGCAAGGCGGGCACACTCAAGGCGGCACTCGATAAACGACAGGCGGAAGCGCTGGACAAAGAAACCCTCCAGAATACCGTGGCTGACCTTCAGGCCAAACTTGAAGCCTTTCTGGCGCAGAAAGAAGAAGCCGCAAGCGAACAAAACCAACTGCTGCATGAACTTGATCAACTGCGCGAAAAGGAACGGGAAAAATCCGAAGCACTCGAACAGGCGCACTCCGAACTGGACAACCTCAAGCATACCCTGCTTAAACGTGAAGCCGAGGTTGCCGACGCAGAACAGGAATTGGCCGACCGTGAGCAGATGGTCGCGAAACTTGAAGATGAAGTAAACTCTCTCCAGAAACGTCAGGAAAGCGCCGCCCAATCCGAAGAACTCCTCAACCAGGAGGTCGAGCGGTTGCGCAAGCAGGGGGATGCCAAATCCGAGGAACTCGAACAGGCGCGACAAGCGCTTGAACAACTTCAGGCGTCGCTGAAAGAGCGCGAAGCCGCCATCGAGGAAGCGCAGTCGCAGAACCGTGAGCATGAAGAAGCGCTCGCAGCCATGCGTGACGAAATGACGCGCATCAACGATGAAGCTGACAAGGCGGAGGCCGCCCGGGAAACGCTAAAGTCCGAATTGGAAACACTGCGCGAAAATGAACGCAGCAAGAGCGAAGCCCTTGAAACAGCACGCGCACAATTGAGCGAGTTGCAGAATCAGCTGATGGACCGCGAGCAGGCCGTTGCCGCTGCAGAAGCACGGGCCCGGGAAAGCGAGCAGGAAATCGCCAACATGCGCGGGCAACTGGATAGCATCGAATCCCGTGCCGCACAGGCAGCCGAATCCGAACGCGCCCTTGCCGAAGAAGTTGCCCAGCTGCGCGCCAACGAAGCCGCAAAATCCAGCGACCTGCAAAAAACACGCGAGGAAATGGAGCGATTGCGCAATGAGTTGGGCGAACGCGAGTCCGTACTCAAGAAGCAGCTACAGGAAAAGAAGCTCAGTGCAGAGGGCGAGCAGAAACTGAAGGAAGAACTGGAACAGCTGCGCCAGCGCGCCGACCATTTTGCGGCATCAGAACAGGACCTGGTCAGTGAACTGGAACACCTGCGCAGCAGCGAATCAGAAAAGTCAAAAGTACTCACCACTGCGCGCAGCGAAATGGACGAACTGCGCGCACAACTGGCACAGCAGCAAGAGGCGGTAGCCGCAGCAGAAGAAGCCAGCAACAAACACGATGAAATGGTGCAGACCCTGCAAAAGGAACTGGAAGCGCTGCAAAAGCAAGCGCAGACGGCGTCCTCTTCTGAGGCCGAACTTGCCGAAGAAGTAACCCTGCTCAGAGAAAACGAGGCTGCCAAATCGCAGGCACTGGCTGATGCCCAGGCCGAAATGGAACAGTTGCGCGAGCAGTTGGCAAAACAAGAGCAGGACGCAAAGAGCGCAGAAGAAGTCAACGCGCAAAAGCAGCAGGAATTGGAAACGCTGCAAAAGGAACTGGAGCAACTGCGCTCGGAAACCGCAGAGACCCAGGACGCTGAAAGCGCGCTCACAGGCGAAATGGAGAAACTTCGCCAGAACGAAGCAGAAAAGAATAAGGAACTGGAAGAGTCCCGGAAAGAACTCGACAAGTTAAAAGCGGTGCTTGATGAACGTGAAGAAGCGGCAGCAAAAGCCGCTGATGAGCAAGCAAAGAGCCGGGATATTATTGCCAAACTGGAGAACGAACTCGCCGCGTTGCGAAACAAAGACCTGGAGCAAGAGTCTTCCCAGGTGGTGCTGCAAGCCGAAGTTTCACAAATCACGGATGCCGTTAAACGGGAAAGCGGCCTTGAAAACTCCCCGCAGGCGCTCCAGCTTAAAAAGATCCAGGAACAACTGCAGGCACTGGAAAAATCACGGCGTGATCAGCGCGACGTTATCCGACGGCAGGCCGCACAAATGGCCATACAGGATTCCTCGCAACAGCAGACCTCCGATCAGGCCGCAGATATTGCCACAACTGACAAGCCTGCCAACAGCGGACTGTTTGCAATTAACTATGCCATGAATCAGGGCTCCCAGCGCAAAACATCAGCCGATGCCGCAGCAATTGCCAAGCAACAATCAAAAAGGCAAACACAGAAAGATGCTCTGAAAATCGCACAGCAACAATCGAAAAAGCAAACGCAGCAAGATGCCCTGAAAATCGCGCAGCAACAGTCGAAAAGGCAAACGCAGCAAGATGCCCTGAAAATCGCGCAGCAACAGTCACAACGGCAGACTGCAAAAGACGCGTTGAAGATTGCCCAACAGAAGTCACAACGGCAAACCGCAAAAGATGCCTTGAGGATGGCGCAACAGCCGTCGCAGCGACAAACCCCGCAACAGGCCGCGCAAAGCATTCAAGATCAACTGAAGAAACAGATGAAACAGCAGGCCAAAACTCCCAAAACACCGGAAAAGCCCGAACCCGCCGTTAACGACGACCCCTTCGGTAATCTGGGTCCGCTGGAGAACATTCTTCAAGAGGCGCCGTCCGTAAAAGAAACACCCAAGCCAGCGGAAAAAAAGCCTGAACCAGCGGAAGAAAATCTGCTGCTGCAACCTCTCCCTGAAGATGACCCCTTCGGCAACCTGGGCCCACTGGAAGCCGCCATTCAAGAGGCGCCACCTGCAAAAGAAACGCCCAAACCAGCGGAAGAAAATCTGCTACTGCAACCCGCCCCTGAAGGCGATGACCCCTTCGGTCAACTCAATCCGCTGGAAGCCGCCATTGAAGGCGAAGCGCCAGCAAAAGACGATGACCTGCCCGCAGCGGATGCTTTCGGAGAAGAACCCATTGCTCAAGCGCCAATTCAAAAAGCACCCATGGCAAACCCCGTTGTATTGACCCCCTATGAAGGCGATGTGGCAGGAGCACAAAATGAAGAGTCCTATCCAAAGCCCCGGGACGTCGCCTTTGTATTCCCCGACCAATCAGTGTCAATTGCCGTGCCCCGCGCACGCAGCAGAATGAAACTATTTCTCGCCGCAGGATTTCTCTTCGCCATTGCCGCTATCGGCATGGTGGCGTTTTTCATGCAGCGCAACGCCGCAAATACACAGGGGCCTTCCCCAACTGGTCCCACAACCCAGACAGCCACACCAACACCTGTACCCGAGCCCGAGCCTGAAAAACCAAAACTTTTCATGGAGTTCTCCACGGACCGTTCTTTCGGTGCCCTGTACGATCCCGAAGAGGAGACCATGGGCGGTGACTGGCCCGTCTATGCGCAAGCACGTGGCGTAGTGGAATACACAGAAGGGAAGAAATTCCACCTCGTCGTGCCGCCCGAACACGCTGATGACCTGTCCCCGTTGACCAAAATTCCGGAGGGCGTGGTGGATTCACTGCGGCTGCCCGAAATAGAACTGACCGACGAAAACCTCCAGCAACTCTGGAGCCTAAAAGGACTGAATATACTCGTCATTGATATGATAATGACCGAAGAAGAACGACAGAAAGTTAGAGACGGGTTTTCCAATAAACCAATGGTCAATTCGCGGGATCCAAACGTTGTTGTGCGAACAGGAACCCCTCCCGCCGAACGGGTTTTGTCCTTCCCCGCAGATGTCGCTGTTGGTCGCATTGCCATTCGTAAATGGAAAGAAACAAGCCAGCTGTGGCAATACTTGGAAGCAGCCAAAGGCGAGGTGCGCATCCCCGCAAACATGGAAATACAGTTGGAGATCAGCAAAGACGTCACCGACCTGGGCTTCTTGGCCGCCATGCAGGATGAGCGCGACGAAACGATGCTATATTCACTCATCCTTTCCGGCGCAGCCATCAACGACACAAGCATGGAAGGCGTCTCCAAACTGCGCACGCTCTACGCACTCGAAATGATCCAGACAAACGTAACCACAGCGGGCATGAACAAACTGATTACCATGCGCGGCCTGGAAAACCTGAAAATTGACGGCACCAAAATACCAAACGACGGTCTGGAAGTGTTAAAAGAGCTTATCAACCTCGAACGCATCGAAATCTACAACGCCCCGAATCTGACTGTCGGTGTGGTGCCCATATTCAAACAAATGCGAATGCTTCGTCGTCTGCACCTCGAAAACACAGGCATAACGCAAGACCAACTGCGCCAGATGGACAAAGACATGCCCACCTGTGCTATTACACCCTTTCAATAATTACCTCAACATATCTGAAATTTGCCGCAAATGCTGGATAGCGACACGAGAACTGTGATAGCATACTCGCATAAGACGCGCCCATAGCTCAGTTGGATAGAGCGCTTGCCTCCGGAGCAAGAGGCCGCAGGTTCGAGTCCTGCTGGGCGCGCCATTTCTT
>CAZBNU010000020.1:0-33905 GCA_964493075.1 uncultured Nitrospirales bacterium
CCGCGACGGCTGGGCGTTGTAAGCGATACTATGCGTTAACTGCATTAATGGCGGCGGCCAATGCCTTGATGCCTTCTTTAATGTCGCCGACACGGTTGTCGCCAGCTTCGCGTTCGAAGATGAGGCCGCCGTCAAAATCTGCCTCGGCCAGAATCTGTACGAAGGCGTTCCAGTCTACTTCGCCGGTGCCGACGATCACTTCATCGCCCCACTGGTCTTTGACTTTGGTGCGTTTGGCGTCTTTCACATGGGTCTGCTTCACATGGGGCGCGAGCTGACGCAGTGCTTCGATAGGATCATCCATGTCGTAGAGGAGCATGTTGGCGGGATCGAAATTGACGGCAAGGGTTGTCGCACCGCGCTTCTTCATTTCGTCCAGAAACGTCAACAGGGTCGTGGCGGATTCCTGACCGGTTTCCAGCAACAGGGACACCCCGTGTTCCCCGAATATCTCCACGAGTTGCAGCACCCGCCCGCTCAATTTGTCGAAGTCCGGATCCTGTGGGTCATGGGGCAGGAAGCCCGCGTGTACGGTAACGGTCGGCAGTTTCATGGCGCCTGCCGAAGCGGCAGCGCCAGCAGCCAGTTTCAGGTTTTCGTCCCAGTATTCATCCAGCACCACGCCGCCGGTCCTGCGGATGGTTGCCGGGGTGGTGTAATCCTCGCCGATGGTGGAGAACATGCCGGACACAATCTCAATGCTGGATGCGCCGAGGATTTCCTGCGCGCCGTCCCAGGCGCCGTGATCATCACGATGGGGTACCAAACCCAACTGCACCTTCTTGACGCCCACGGCCTTCACCTTTTCTGCCAGGTCCTGCGGGCCAGTCGCCTGAAGGGACCAACTGCATACACCGATTTGATCTATTGATTGTTTTTTCATAGGGATAAGCCTCCGTTGTATCACGGCTTCACATGCCGTCTAAGGTTGTTATTCAGGCAGCCCGGCTGGTTTCCCCACGGAATTCCAGCCCCGACGCCCTTCAGTTTACCATACTGTCCATCGGTGCGCAAATCGCCGTAGAATTTGTTTTGCATCCAGAAGATCGGACAGAACGAAAGAATCTGCTTTGTATTGTGCTGCTCAATGGGGTTAAAATGAGGCCTATCAATTTTCCCAATCGAACGGGACACCGTATCCATTACAACAATAACAGGAGATTTTATTATGGGAAGCAGTGTTGTCAAAGACGGTTTCGAACGGGCACCGCACCGTTCGCTTTTATATGCAACCGGCAAAGTAAAATGCCGTGAAGATTTTTCGAAACCCTTCATCGGCGTTTGCAACAGCTTTGTGGAAATTATCCCCGGCCATGTGCATCTGGATGAATTCGGGCGGCTTGCCAAGGAAGCCATCACGGAAGCAGGCGGTATCCCTTTTGAGTTTAACACCATTGGCGTCTGCGACGGTGTCGCCATGGGTCACAGCGGCATGAAATACAGTCTGCCGTCGCGGGAACTCATTGCCGACTGTGTGGAAACCATGGTGCGCGCCCACCAGTTTGACGCGCTGCTGTGCATTCCCAACTGCGACAAGATTATTCCCGGCATGCTGATGGGCGCCATGCGCTGCAACATCCCGACGGTGTTTGTCTCGGGCGGTCCCATGGCGGCAGGTAAACTTGCCAGCGGCCAGGCGGTAGACCTGATTACCGTGTTTGAAGGGGTCGGCAAATACAAGCGTGGCCAAATGACCGATGGCGAACTCGAAGAACTTGAGAAGGAAGCCTGTCCCGGCTGCGGTTCCTGTTCGGGCATGTTCACCGCCAACTCCATGAACTGCTTGTGCGAGGCGCTGGGCATTGCCCTGTCCGGCAACGGCACCATTCTTGCCAACACGCAAGAGCGGCGGCAATTGGTGCGCGACGCTGCAACACAGCTGTTGCGCGTACTGGAAGCCGACCTGCGCCCGTGCGACATCGTCACGCCGGAATCCATTGACAACGCCTTTGCTCTCGATATGGCAATGGGCGGTTCTACCAACACCGTGCTGCATACCCTTGCCATCGCACACGAAGCAGGCGTGGAATACCCATTGGAGCGGCTGAACGAAGTGAGTGCGCGGGTGCCAAATATCTGCAAGGTAAGCCCCTCCTACAAGTGGCATATTGAAGATGTGGATCGCGCTGGCGGCATCAGCGCTATCCTGGGCGAACTGATGCAACGTCCCGGCATCATACATCCGGACTGCAAAACGGTAACCCTGAAGAGCATCGGCGAGAATGTGGGTGAGAAGCGATCAAGCGATCTGGAGGTCATCAAGACGGTGGACGCGCCTTACAGTCCCACCGGCGGTCTTGCGATTCTGTTCGGCAACCTCGCGCCGGAAGGTGCTGTGGTAAAAGAAGCGGGCGTGGATCCTGCCATTCTGCGCCACACGGGTCCGGCGGTTGTTTTCGAAAGCGAAGAGGAATCCATGAGTGCTATTCTTGACGGCAGAATTAAGGAAGGCGACATCATTGTAATCCGGTACGAAGGCCCCCAGGGCGGCCCCGGCATGCGTGAAATGTTGTCGCCCACCTCGGCGGTCATGGGCGCGGGACTTGGCGCCAGCGTCAGCCTTATCACGGACGGGCGGTTCTCTGGTGGTACACGGGGCGCGTGTATTGGCCATGTCAGCCCCGAAGCGGCACAGGGCGGTCCCATTGGCCTCGTTTGCACAGGCGACACCATTGAGATTGATATTCCGGGTCGCAGCATCAATCTGAAAGTAAGTGATACAGAACTGGAAGAGCGGGCAAAGAAACGTCCCGCCCCACCAGACCGCAACTTGACTGGCTGGCTGAAACGCTACCAGAAACTTGTCGCCAGCGCGAATACCGGTGCCGTGTTCCAGGATTAAAAATGACGAGTGGTATGCGCATACTGTTCCGAAAACTGAAACATATTGCAACGGTATAGAAGGTTACCCAATCCGCCTTAAAGATAATTGGTGCCCATCATTTTCCTTAGTGGGAATGATGGGCACTTTTAGTCTACAGGAGATTCAACAGTTTGCCAGGTAGTTGCTTGATGCACTGGAATTTCCAAGAGACAAAGTATGTTACATTGGGTAGTGGAACAATTGGGAGACACATTGTGAACAGGATACGAAATGTGATGTTTATTTTGGGCGCTGTTTTGGGAGTGTTGCTAGTGTTGCTTCTGGGGTTGTGGACCTATGTTGGCTATGCTGCAACGAGCGATATTGAGACGCCGAAGTATGAGGTGGTCAGTACTGCGGAGTTCTATGAAATACGTCTCTACGCGCCGCAGATACGCGCGGAAGTGGTTGTTGAGGGCAGTTACCGGGAGAGTCTTTATGGAGGATTCCGGAAACTGGCGGATTACATTTTCGGCAACAACACGGCTTCATCGAAGATAGAAATGACTGCACCGGTGCTCGCCGAAAAATCGGAAAAGATAGCCATGACGGCGCCGGTATTGCATGAACCGCAACCGGGTAAGGAGGCGCAGGTGGTGGCCTTCGTGATGCCGTCGTCCTATACGCTGGATACGCTGCCGAAGCCGAATAATGAAGCAGTGGCGCTTCGTGAAGTTCCCGCCATGCGTTATGCCGTGCATTCTTTTGGCGGCTGGGCTACGGAAGGCCGTGTGGCGGCGCGCACGAAATCGTTGCAGGAAACGCTCGCCCGCGATGGTATTGAAACAATAGGCATGCCGGTTGTTGCCCAGTACGATCCGCCTTGGACACCGCCCTATATGCGCCAGAACGAGATATTGATCGTAGTGAAGTAATCCATTCTTGTAACTGTCTACAACCAGCAAAAAATACTGAACTGTCGGGTGGGTGAAGCAAATGCGAAACCCAGCAGAACGTATGGGCGTGTTTTGTTACAGAGGGGTATAAAACAGGTTACGGTTTGTTCATGTAATGCAGGTCGCCCACCTGCATAATCTGCTGGACGGTGCGCAGAATATTTTCCGCCTCGGCTTGGCCTATCATGTTTTCAAACACATTGGTATATTCGAGGAAGAAGTCCATGCCCTGCATGAACACCGTGTAGGCGATCTCCACGGTATAGGCGCCGCCGGGAATATCCATCAATTCCGCGAGGGCATCAATAGCTTCGATGGCGCCCCGTTGCGTATCCAATCCCGCCAGCATCTCATTGGAGAAATCAGCGCCCTGGTTGACTTGCAGGCCCAGCTGGTTTACGCCTTTATAGATGGCCATGGCGGTGTCGTAGTCGCCGATGGATTCATAATAGGCGCCGTAACTGAGCAGATCGCTGCCCAGTTGCGTAACAAATCCGTATTCATCCGATCCTGCATTGAACGCTGCCAGCATTTGCGCCATGTCCTCGGGGAACCCGGCGGCACGGAGCGCGGCGCTGTGATACTGCGCATTTTCAAGCGCATAGGCGCTGCCCGTCTGAAATGATGATGCATAGTCAATGGACTGCAGTGCGCCCATGTAGTCGCCCTGCGCTAGGCGAATCTGGGCGTCCATGTAATAGGACAGGCTATTGTCCGGGGTCAGTTCCCGGAAACGCGCCAATTCATTCAGCGCCGCATCATACTGTTCCGGATCGTTCATGAGGTTCTTGGCCAGGGCAAAATGCAGCATCGGGTCATCCGGCAACTGCGCCAGGGCTTCCTGCAGCAATGCGCGCGCTTCGGCTTCCGGAAGGAAACGGCTTAACCCTGCCAGCTCTTTTGGCGAAAGGATGCCTTCAGCAAGAAAGCGCCTTACCTGGTCGGGGTCCAGAGCGCCCCAACGCGCCAACCGCGCAACGGCATCGCTCTTGCCCGCTAGTGCATCACGCCGTGCTGCAATAATCGTATCCACGTCCACTGCAAGGCGCAAATCCCCTTGTTCGTCGCGGGGATTTTCTTTGGCGGGGGGATCCGCTGTTGGCGACAACAGGGTAATCTCTTCTTCTGTGGAAACCTGCTCAAATTCCAGCGGTTCCCCTTCCCGGGTGCGCACTGTTTTGGGTGTTTCTTTTCGTTGCGAGATTTCCGAACCGGTTTGTTCCTGCCGGGCAACATAAGTGCCCTGGAGGGAATGGGGCTGCGCCATTTGCAGCACCACAAAACCCAGCACCATCAGCACACATGCGGCGGCTGCGGCAATAAAAGCCCAGGAGGGGCCTGCCTGCCGGCGGTGTGTTGTCTGGGCGCGTTTTGCTGCTTCGAAAGACGAGACATTGTCCAGGCGACCGGAAGCGATCTCTTCCATCACGTCTTCCACAATTTCCACACGCGGCGCGAGCGCCCGGATTTCTTCACCAGTCGCAATAAGATCCTCTTTAAGGGTTTTTGTTGATGCTTCACGTTGCGCCGCAATTGCCTGCATGACGTCACTGGCAATATCCAGTGTCGGTGCGGCAGCACGCAGGTCGTCGCCCACATGTCGCAACTGAACCGCAAGGGGGTCCTCTTCTTGCTTAATGCGTTGCACCTGTTCCATGACGTCGTCGTACATATCCACAGCAGGCGCCACTTCACGAAGTGCACTGCCCAAATCATACAGTATCTCTTCCTGAACCAGAAGTGTCTCATAAGAAGCCTGCAACTCCGGTGACGACTCCAGTCCTTCACGGATTTTCTGCATCATCTCCGGGCTGAGTGCCTCTTCCTTGTAGGCGAGCAGCATTTCTGCTGTTATGTCATGTCTTTCCGTTGTCACCCTAAAATATCCAATTTTCCTGCGCATCTGTCGCGCAACTGGTTCAGTGCCCGATGCGTTCGCGTTCTCACAGCGCCTTCGGTGGTTTCCAGCACGTCAGCGATTTCCCTCGCGGACATCTGCTCAAAATAACGCATCATCAACAACTCGCGGGCGTCTTCCGGCAGACTGTTCACCAGCTGCAGCAACACGCGCCGCCGCTCGTCTGCAAGAACGCCTTCGAGGGGATGCTCTGTGGCGGGATACCATCTGGGCGTTGCCGCCGTACTGGCGCTTTCCAGTCCTTCCAGGCTTTCCATGGGCACGACCTTGTTGCGCTTGATAATATTCAGGCACATGTTACGTGCGATACAAAGCATCCAAGGCCGGAAAAGACGCGCCGGGTCGAACCGTTCACGGGCCGTGTATACGCGCAGAAAGGTTTCCTGCGATATTTCACGGGCTGTTTCAATGTCGCCCAGATAGTGAAGGCAGAACCTGAAAACGTCGTTCTGGTATCGCTTCACCAGTTGCTCCAGCGCTTCATCTTGCCCATCACAAAGCGATATCATCAACTGTTCATCGGTGCATTCGACACGCTCGCTCATATACATCTCCTGGCAGCGCTTCCGACCTTTAAGACGACCGCGCTGCAGTGAACGCCGCTGAATTGCACACACCCAAATTACAATTCAGTGCGGCCTTTGTTACAGTATTTTGGTACGTAACCACCTGATTTTCGCTGCTATTCCCTCTCAACCCATTCCTTTATCCACGATATTGTAAGGTATTTGCAGTCCCCACTATATATGGGGGTAACAATGGTCTACTTTTTTTTCGATTCTGGTCTGTCGTTGCGACAGCGACGCAGTATTTTTCGCAGATTGCTGCTGTTTTCAATCCAGGCAATGGCTTGGGTGTATTCGGGAAAGGCCGCTTCCATGCGTTTGAAGGCGCGTGGGTGGATGCTCTTGCGCCCATTTTCCGTCTGTTCAATCCCCAGATGGGCATGCAGCATCTCATGATAGACAATATAACGGAGGATGTAGCGGGGTACAAACAACTGATCGAGCCGGGGATGAATGCGAATAAGTTGTTCGCCGGGATAGTAGCCGCCGAATCGTATGGAACGTAAGTTTCTACCGCAATCCCGTCCCCAGGTAATTGCCACATTGATCGCGTTATTGAAATAAGAACCGTTTAAATCATCAAAAATTTCTTTCAGGTCATAATACGTTCCCTGTGTCACGGGCGAAAGGGTGCGGGACGCTGCATTTCGTATTTCGTGGGTGTGCGCCACAATAAATTCTTTGAACAACACGCCATGTTTCCGGGATCGGGGGTGTTTTACCCAATGGACCAGGGCATTGCGCACCTCTTTGGGCGCTGTCAGGAACATGCGATGCAACCGCACACGCACCGGGTCCCCATTGAGCGAATGGCGTACAGACATCATGGTGGATGTGTTGTCCGTAACAGTAAGTTTAACGGGCAGGCAGCATCTTTTTTGCAGTTCTTCCTGCAACTGAAGTGTGAGATGCTTTTGTTCTTCCCCATAAAGTTCACCGGAGAGGGGTTTTACCATGAACGGGTCGGCAGGAACCGGCTGCTGCGCTTCACAGGAAACCAGCATGTTATCCTGAAATAAATCCAGTTGTCTACTCATTGCCATTGCTATAAAACCACCGGCATCCTGAAAAAACAGGGTGTTGTGTTATTCGCCTTCTTTCGGTTCGGGCGGGTCCTCATCGTGCGTCTCTTCCGGCGGGGCTGATTGTTCCGGCACGGACGCGGCATCATCGTACACCAACTGTTGATATTCCGGCAACATCTGCAGGGAAGCAAAATAGGGGTCAACAGCGGCATCACGCCGCATATTCTCATTGAGACTGATAGCCGCCTCAAGATAAGCAAGCGCATCGTCCACACGTTCCATGACGCTGTATAGACACGCCAGATTGTACAGTGGTTTCGGGTTGTCTGGTTCTATCTCCACGGCGTAGGCGTAGTGAACTTCTGCTTCCTCGTACCGTCCCAGCACCAGCAGCAGGTTGGCGTAGTTATTGTGGCAGGCAATATCCTCCGGAGCAAGTTCCAGCGCGTGCAGGGCCGCCTCCTCCGCCTCTTCATATCGTCCCATCAACCGCAATACCACGCCCAGTGAATTATAAGGGCGTGCCCAGCCCGGTTCCAACGCAATAGCCCGCCGCAGGGCTTCCTCCGCTTCGCCAAGCCGTTCCGGACCGTTTCGACCGATAATACTGCCCAGCAACGCATAGGGCCAGCTCCAATCTGGAATCACAGTCACCAGTTGATATAGCAATGACTCTGCCTCGTCCAGACTGCCCTCCCGCTGCAGTTGCAACGCCAGAGCATACTGGCTTTCGGGGGTCACATAATGTCCTGCATCAGCGGCGGCGGCGGCAATCCGTACCAGTTGCTGGGTTTCTGCCCGTGTCGCCAGCGGATCCTCCACAAGCAGGATCATGGCCTCGCTGGTTGTCGCATCCACAAAGGCCGTATATTTTCGCTCCTCCCAGTTAAATTGACGCCAGAACACGACCACCACGGCGACACCAGCCGCCGCCAGGGCAATTGTCCAAGGCGTCCATTGTTTCATGTGTTCTCACCTGAATTTTGGTTGCAAGATAGTGCCACAGGGCACTTCACCCACCCTATAATGTACAGTTAATCTTTAGTGATATAACGCATACTACCATGCGTGAATATACAGGTGCATGGATTTGTTTTCCAAGTATAGTGAATTGTTAATACTGAAAACATCTTCTGAAAGACAAGAATGTTTTTTTGAGAAGGCGCAACACATGCAGAAAATCATTGTCTTGCCCTCAAGAAATGCGATAAATTCGCTCTGCTTTTGCTGTTCAGTGTAAAATCAGTGAACAGAAGCCTTTTTTCTGAAAAGTTGAATAGGCAATACGTAGACGCGGCATCTCTGCCGCGTTAAGGAAAAGAGGCAGGGATGCCTTTTCTACGTTATGCCGTCACAGTGCTTCGCATATCGGAGGGGGGACATTCCTGTCCCCCGAATTGTCGCATACCGGAGACAGTCCCTTGCGATTCAGGGGACAAGAATGTCCCCCCTCCGATAGCAGTTATAATCATCATTTGGGCAATAAAACACGTTATGAGTACTCCCTTGGACATAGTGGAAGTGAATCGTATTCTCGAACGCTTTGGACGTCGTCCTGATGCGCTGATTCCCATTTTGCAGGCGATACAGGAACATTACAAGTATCTGCCCGATGAGGCGTTGCGCCATGTGTGCGAGAACACGGAGATTACCCCTGCCGCCATTGAAAGTGTGGCCACGTTTTTTGGGCAGTTTCGGCGCAAACCCGTGGGCAGACATATCATCAATGTATGTGATGGCACAGCCTGCCATGTGAAGGGTTCTGTGAAGGTCTATGACGCTGTGGCGGAGTATTTGCGCCTTCCGGAGGGGGAAGACACCGATGCGGACGGGGTATTTACCATTCAGAAGGTGGCTTGCCTGGGCTGTTGCACCCTGGCGCCTGCGGTGCAGATTGACACGGTTACCTACGGGCATGTGGGACCAGATACGGTGCCGGATATGCTGGAGGATTTTCTGGAACAACAGGCGCGGACAAAAGGCGCGGACCCCGAAACAGACGACGCGATGCCCCTGACCGAAGGGGAGATTCGTATTGGGCTGGGTTCCTGTTGTGTGGCGGGGGGTAGCGAAAAAATCCGGGGCGTGCTGATGGAATCGTTGGCAGCCATGAAGGTAAAGGTGCATGTGAAGCATGTGAGCTGTGTGGGTATGTGCCATCAAACGCCGCTGCTGGAAATTGTATTGCCGGAACAGCCGCCCCATTTGTATGCGCGGGTGCAGCCGGAGGATGTGGAGGCCATTCTGCTGAAGCATTTCAAGCCGGCGAATTCCTGGTTGCGACTGCGCAGTCTGACGAACCGCTGGCTCCAGCGCGTGTATGCGCGGGAAGACGGGGATGCACCGACACGGTATGCGCTGGATGTGCGCGATGCGCCAGTGGCAGCCTTTCTGGGAGCGCAACAACGGCTGGCAACGGAATGCTGTGGTGAAATAGCGCCCGTTGACATTGAGGAATACCAGCGGTTGGGCGGTTTTGAAGCCCTGCGTAAATGTCTCGGAGTTACCACTGAAAAGGACTCGCCCCTCACGGCGGATGCCATCATTACGGAAGTCGAAACCAGCGGGTTACGGGGACGGGGTGGCGCGGGTTTTCCGACGGCGGTGAAATGGCGTGCGGTACGTAATGCCCCCGGCGACAAGAAATACATTATCTGCAACGGCGACGAAGGCGATCCCGGCGCGTTCATGGACCGGATGATCCTGGAGTCGTTTCCCTTCCGCGTAATTGAAGGCATGGTGATTGCCAGTCTGGCGACAGGTGCGGAGGAAGGCATTTTTTATATACGCGCCGAATACCCGCTTGCGGTCACGCGCGTTAGAGAGGCTATTGCGCTTTGTGAACAGGAAGGCTATGTCGGCGACAACATTCTTGGCAGCGGCCATAGATTTCAAGTGCGTATAGCCCAGGGCGCGGGCGCCTTTGTTTGCGGTGAGGAAACGGCGTTGATTGCTTCCCTTGAAGGACGGCGTGGCGCGCCCGTATTCAGGCCGCCCTATCCCGCACAACAAGGATTCAACAATTGCCCGACGTTGGTGAACAATACAGAAACCCTGGCACTGGTGCCGTGGATTATGCGTAACGGTGGCGCGGCCTTTGCGGCATTGGGCACGGAACACAGTAAAGGCACGAAGGTCTTTTCGCTGGCGGGTAAGATTGTGCGCGGTGGGCTTATCGAAGTGCCCATGGGCCGCACCATCCGCCAGATTGTGGACGAGGTGGGCGGCGGCGTGGCCGGCGGAAAGCAGCTGAAGGCGGTGCAGATCGGCGGGCCTTCCGGGGGCTGCATTCCAGCGTCCCTGTGCGATACGCCGGTGGACTATGAAGCCCTGCAGGGGGTGGGCGCCATGATGGGTTCCGGCGGCTTTGTCGTGCTGGACGAGGCGGACTGTATGGTGGAAATGACCCACTACTTCTTGTCCTTCACCCAGCGCGAGTCGTGTGGCAAGTGTACGCCCTGTCGCGTGGGCACCAAGCGAATGCTGGAACTGTTGGGCATGTTATGCAATGGCGAAGGAAAGCCGGGCGACCTGGAACAACTGGAATCGCTGGCGCAGGTGGTGAAGCAACAGAGCCTGTGCGGGCTGGGCAAGACCGCGCCCAATCCGGTCCTTACCAGTCTGCGCTATTTTCGTGATGAATTTGAGGCCCATGTGCAGGGGCGATGTCCCGCAGGTAAGTGCAAGGCGTTGATTACTTATCGCATTACCGACGACTGCATCGGTTGCACCAAGTGTGCACAGGTCTGTGCCGCCGGCGCAATTGCCATGAAGCCCTACGAGGTACATGAAATTGATGTGAACCTATGCACCCGATGCGACAGTTGCCGGCTGGTGTGTCCGGTAGATGCCGTGAGGGTGGAGTAAATCTATGCCGCAACTTATGATAAATGGAATCTTGGTGAATGCTCCTGAAAACGCCACGTTGCTTGAAGCGGCGGCACAGCTGGGGATTGCCATTCCGACCCTGTGCCACGCTGCCGGGAGACGCCCCAATACCTCGTGCATGGTGTGTGTGGTGGAAGATACTGCAAGAGGACGGTTGCTGCCTGCCTGCGCCGCGAAAGTCGAGGAAGGCATAGCCATCGAGACCGACTCCGAAACGGTGCATAACGCGCGTCGTGCTGTGTTAGAACTGTTGATGAGTGAACATCAGGGTGATTGTGAAGCACCCTGTGAACGATCTTGTCCCGCAGGATTAAATATCCCGCTTATGTTGCGGTATCTTATGCGCGATGATCTGGACGCAGCGCAGGCGTTGGCCCGTCGTGCCTTGGTGTTGCCTGCTACCCTTGGACAAGTATGTACTGCCCCCTGTGAAGCGGGCTGCCGCCGTGGCACGCTCGATGAATCCATTGCCATCCGTCGGATTCATGGCGCCCTGGGCGAAATGCACGGCGAAGAAGAGGTAGCCGCTCCGGATTCGGGTAAAACAGTTGTCGTGATTGGTTCAGGTCCGGCAGGACTGGCAGCCGCCTGCATCCTGCGGGCGTATGGACATGCCTGCCGGGTCTACGAAAAGAAGGCTGTGGCTGGTGGATCGCTTAGGGATTTCCCGGAAGAGCAACTGCCTGCCGCGCTGTTGGACGCTGAAATACACCGTCTTGAAGATAAGGGCATTAAATTTGTTTTTGATACGGAAATCGGCACAACGATTTCCTTAAAAAAAATGATCGAAGAATCGGACGCGGTTATTGTGGCATGTAAGATTGAAGTGCCTGAACAGGAATCCGTATTTCATGCGGCAGAAAAGAAAATGCCGGTGCGTTCCATTGCCTCCGGGAAAGAAGCTGCCCAGACCGTACAACACTTTCTGACTGGAAACGCAGGTTCACCTGCCGAATACAATTCGACCATGGGCCGCATCCCACGGGAACAGTTGGATGTCTATATCATCGGTCGGCAAAATCAGGGACAGTCCCGTATCGCTCCCGTTGGTCGCTTACTTGGGACAGTCCCTGATTTTACTGGTGAAGCAGCACGCTGTTTGCATTGCGACTGCCATGCACCCGTTTCCTGCAAACTGCGCCAGTATGCCACGCAATACGGCGTGCGCCCCAAAACTTTCCGCAACGCGGAGCGTCCCTTGCCCAACGGCCTGCAACGCTACGGCAACGTGATCTTCGATGCAGGTAAATGCATCAAATGCGGTCTTTGCGTTGCCATTACCAAAGAGAACCAAGAAGCCCTCGGTATGACCTTCACCCAACGCGGTTTTTCCATGCAGGTCAGCATTCCTTTTAACGAATCCCTCGAAAAAGCCCTCGCCCAATCTGCCAGCGAATGCGTTACGGCATGTCCCACAGGAGCGCTGGCTTTTGAGGCGAGCGAGGAACGCGCCTAAAAACCAGCAACATATACTTGTATATTGCTCAATAACTTGTTACAATGAAATGGTTGGAGTGAAGTTGTTCTGATAGTGGAGGTTTTTGTTTTTGTGCAAGCATAGGCATTATGGTGTGGAGGTGTTTGTGCGTATACGTATTTTTGACGGAAAAATTCTTGAAGCAGGGGCATTCCAATGATTGAGAATGGTGTACTGGCGCTCATCATATCGTTGCAGATTTCGGCAGCGCTATTGGCGGTCCGCCTGTTCTGGCGCGAAGGCCGCAGCCGCGCATGGATACTGGTGACCCTGCTTTTCGTAGTCATAGGGCTTCGACGCAGCATGGTGCTGCTGTATGCCGATCAGGTTCCCACTCATGAACTGACCGTTGAACTGGCCGCACTGCTTACTTTGGCGCTGTTCCTTTTGTTTGGCGTTTTTGCCATGCACTACTTCATCAAGTCGCTGGAAAACGCCAACCAGACCCTCCGTGACAATGAGGTAATTTTTCGTAGCATGGTGGAAAATCTACCCGGTACGGTTTACCGGGGCAAAGCCGATACGGACCGTGCCATGCTGTACGTTAGTGACGGCATCGAATCATTGACGGGGTATCCTGCCAGTGATTTTGTCGCCAACAAAGTGCGCAGTTTTGCCAGCGTCATCCACGAGAAAGACCTTTCCATCTGGTATTCCCGCCAGAAAAATATCACGAACAAAGAGCCTTATGAAATATGGTACCGTTTACGGCATGCCGACGGGCGGATTCTACATGTGCAGGAAAAAGGGTGCGGCGTCTGGGATGCAGAAGACAACCTACTATGGCTTAACGGGTTCATCTGGGATGTTACGGACCGGGTAGAGGCAGAAGAAGTCCGGTTGTCACTGGAACGCCAGGTACAGCATGCCCAGAAACTAAAGAGCCTGGGCGTGTTGTCCGGCGGGGTTGCCCACGATTTCAACAATCTTCTCATGGCCATTCTGGGCCATTCCGAATTGGCGCTGATAGAACTGGGAGACGCTGTTCCCGGCCGTGACAGTATTGTACAGATTCAAAAGTCTTCGCAACGGGCGGCAGATTTGTGCCGGCAGTTGCTGGCGTATTCCGGCAGGGGCGCTTTTGAAATTAAGCGGATACATCTGCATATACTTGTTTCGGAAATGTTGGAACTGTTGAAAACTTCCGTATCAAAAAAGGTTTCTCTCGAGATTAGTCTTCCTGAAGATTTGCCGCCGGTGTCGGGGGATGGAGCGCAACTCACCCAAGTATTCATGAATCTGATCACCAACGCTTCGGAAGCCATGGGCGACAACAAAGGCGTTATCACCGTGACGGGCGAGGTGATTGAAGATGTCAATGACATTCCCTGCGGTGCGTTTGTATCCGATGATATGCCCTACGGAGGTTATGTCTGTATCAATGTCAGTGACACTGGATGCGGCATGAGTTTGGAAACCATGGAGCGCATCTTCGAGCCTTTCTTCACCACCAAGATTACCGGGCGCGGCCTGGGTATGGCGGCTGTCATGGGTATTGTGCATAGCCATAAAGGGGCGTTGTGGCTGGACAGTGAGGAAGGGGTAGGCACCACGTTCCGCGTCTTTCTACCCATTGCAAAAAGGGAAAAGCATTCCACCACATTCATGTCGCGGGAAAAGCCGGACTTGTGGAAAGGCAGCGGACTGGTGTTGTTGGTAGACGACGAGGAGGCATTGCGTCTGGTGGGCGAGAAGATGTTGCGTCACCTTGGTTTTGACGTGGTTACCGCAGCCAACGGACGTGAAGCCCTTGAGATATTCAAGGTCAAAAAAGCCGCTATAGAATCTGTCATGTTGGACCTTACCATGCCCGATATGGACGGCGAAGAGACCTTCCGTGAACTGAAGAAATTAGATCAGAATGTGAAGGTAATCATTGTCAGCGGATTCAGCATCCAAGAGATTGAAGAGCGATTCAATAACATGGGCCTGTTGGGCGCGCTGCATAAACCCTATTCCATGAAGGATCTCAAGAAAACGCTGCAGGCGCACCTCGAAGACCCAACCCCGGACGCGAAGAAAGTCTAAAGAACACCACCTTTCATGAGGATGGCGTTAAATCATCTGATATGATGGTGTTGACGTTACGCGCCTAATTACCCAGCACTTCTATATCGTTTCAGCCGTGGCCTTTTCCTTGCTTCAAGCATACCGATTTGTTATTGGGGTTGGCTTTCTGTAATACTAAATCGCTAATCAGTATTACTGCCTGAAAGGAAATAACCATGTCGCAAAGACGCGGTTTCACGCTCATTGAGCTCTTGGTGGTGATTGCCATTATCGGCATACTTGCCGCCATTCTGTTGCCGGCGCTGGCGCGGGCGCGTGAAGCAGCGCGTCGCTCTTCCTGTCAGAATAACCTAAAGCAGATGGGCGTGATTTTCAAGATGTATGCCAATGAAAGCAGTGGCGAACAGTTTCCACCCTGCGCGCCTTTTGGCAATCCCTTTATGAACGGCATGACCATGTTCAGTGCCCCGGATGCTGCTGCGGTGTATCCCGAATACCTGACGGACCTGGAGGTGGCGAAATGCCCTTCGGATTCAGGCAGTGATGGCGGCGGACAATATGTGGCGGCGCGGCTCCCGGATTCCGGGGATTTCGGCAGCTGGCTCACGCAAGCACGCGAGGTCGAGGATCGCATGTCGGAACGATACTTTCTGAGTGCCCAACTTGGACGTTCCTATGCGTACAAAGGCTATGCCGCCACCAATCTGGAGGAGTATTACGGTATATGGGGCGGTATGGGGGCATTGCCCTTTACCGAGGAAGTTACCATATTGGAGATCAACACACCAGTACGAGTAAAGGACTTCACGCAGGATATCAAAATAACGTCTGACAACTGGCCCCCAATGGTGGATGCCGCCGTGGCAACCGGCTCTGCTGGCGGCGACAAGGTCTACCGGCTGCGCGAAGGCATAGAACGGTTCTTCATCACCGACATCAACAATCCCGGCGCCAGCGCCATGGCACAAAGCACCATTGCTGTTTCCTGGGATACCTTCGGCAATCCAGCGAATGCGGCGGCAACAGCGGGCATCCAGGTATTCAACCATGTGCCCGGTGGTTGCAATGTGTTGTACATGGACGGTCATGTTGAGTTTGTGCGTTACCCCGGACGCTTCCCCATTCTGGATGATACGGGGATATTGACAGAAAACGGCCACTTCGGCCTTTATTAAATGAAATTTATGCGGCGTTCCGGTGGGTTGCGCTACGCTTCACCCACCCTACAAGTTGATGAGAGAACATTATGTTTCGTGGATTTACAATAATCGTACTTCTTCTAACGCTTGTGGGGTGTAGTGCTTCTGAGAAGAAAGGCACGACCGAAATCATTGCGGGCACGTCGTTGATTGCCGATATAATCAGTGACCTGACAGACGCTTCGGTGGACACCTATACCCTGCTGCCCAGTTCGTCCTGTCCCAGCCAGTTTGACATGAAAGCCAGCGATATTGGGCGATTGCAGCAAGCGCAATTGATGTTTGTACATCCCTGGCAAATGCAACTCGCGAATATACGGCGCGTGCTGGATGCCGCGAAAATCCCGGAAGGCCGTATCCGTATAGTGGAGGTTGCTGGCAACTGGATGGTGCCTGAGGTGCAGGTTGAGGCGACGCAAACCCTTGCCTCCCTGTTGATTGCGCTGCATCCCGCCGAAGAGGCGTCTATTCAGCAGCGCGTTGAAACCCGAATCAACGAAATTAACCGTATTGAAGCAGAGGCGCGGCACTTAGTGGCATCCGCCAAAAGCATTCCCATCCTGTGCAATGAAATGCAGGCGCCCTTTCTCCGGTGGGCAGGTTTTGACGTAGTAGACACCTACGCCCGGCCTGAAGACTGGAGCGTTGCAGAGACAGAGCGCCTGGTAGCGTTGGGTTGGGAACGTGAGGTTGTGCTGGTAGTGGACAACCTGCAAAGCGGCGGCATACGCATGAGCGAAACCCTCGCTCGTGACATGAACGCGATAAATGTGGTATTGTCCAATTTCCCGAACGGCGTTCCCGATACACCAACGTGGCAGACTGCGTTTATGGAAAACATCTACCGGCTGCAGAAAGCACTTGAAACCATCCCTGACCCATGAATCCCGATTTGATCATAAACCTGCAGAACGCCGTTGTCGCCTATAATGGCACCACGGCGTTGCGCGACATTTCCCTACAAGTAAACGCCGGGGAATGCGTCGCTGTTATTGGCGCTAACGGTGCGGGGAAAACCACACTGCTCACTGTGATGAACGGGTTCACTCCGCTGACTTCGGGGCGCATTCAGGTTTTGGGGAGCGTGCCAACAGGGAAAACCGCAACGTTGCTGCGGCGTCGCATTGGGTATGTGGCACAAAGCCAGCCCGTTGATCCGCGCATGCCGATTACTCTTATTGAGTCGGTCATGACCGGCGTTTACGGGCGGCTGGGCTGGCGGCATAAACCACAACAACGGGACCATGCCCTGGTTGCGGATACACTGGACAGCCTGCATCTGCTGCATCTTGCCGACCGTCCCCTCGGCCACTTGTCCGGCGGCGAACAACGGCGCGCCATGATTGCCCGATGCCTGGTGCAGGAACCGGAACTCATGTTGCTGGACGAACCGACGGCGTCACTGGACGACGACTCGCGGGCCATCATCATGCAACTCATGGATGCCGTGCATGAGGAGCGTGGCGTCACAATGCTGTGGGTTACCCATGACCTTGACGCGCTGCCCTCGGGATGCACCCGCACCCTGCGCATGCGCAACGGCGAAATTGTCGCGAACATGCCCCATGCGCCCCATCTGGAAGCGGAGGGAGCGCTGTGAACGAATACCTGATAAACGCCACATTTGCAGGACTTTTTTCAGGTGCATTGTGCGGCATTGTCGGCGTGTTTCTCGTTACCATGCAGGCGTCGTTCCTTGGCATCTGCATTGCCCATGCCGCCTTTGCCGGGGCGTTACTAGGACTGCTTCTGGAGTTTAACCCCATACTCGGCGCTGTGCTTTTCAGCATTGCCGCTGCTGCTGTCATCGGCCCCATTGCGGATCGCGGCGCACTCGCGCCGGATGCCGCGATCGGTATTTTATTCTCGGTGATGATCGGCGTCGCTTTTCTCATCCTCGGCATGATGCCCTCGGGCAGACCCGAAGCGCTCAGTCTCTTCTGGGGGGCAATCCTGACTGTATCCCGCAGCGACATTGCCGTGCTGGCATTCGTGCTGCTTGCGGTGATTGTCTTGCTGGTGCTGTTCTTCCGGCAGGTGCAGGTGGTGGTGTGCCATCGCGCTGTCGCCGCCGCCGCAGGCATTCCCGCCACCCTGTGCTTCTACGGCATGCTCTGCGCCACTGGCGTATCCATTGCGGTGTCCTTGCCCAGCGTGGGCGGACTACTCGTATACAGCCTTGTCATCAACCCCGCCGCGGCAGCGTATCAACTTACCTACAACTTCAAACTGCTGCTGGTGCTGGCGGCTGTTTTCGGCGTAGCATCCTGCTGGATCGGGCTTGTCCTCTCTTACGTGTTTGACGCACCGGCAGGCGCGGTCATCGTACTGACCTCGGCGATTATATTCGCGCTGGCCTGTATCCTGTCACCCAAAAGGAGACGCGTACCATGGCGCACAACAGCAACGAAACACTGACCCGCACACGCGCCTTCTTCGACGAACGCGCCACAAACTGGGACACCATGATCAGCGCCGGACACGGCCAGTGTCTGCGCAAAATTGTGGAAGCACTGCCTATTCGGCCTGACGCAGCCGTTCTCGATGTGGGCACGGGCACTGGCGTGCTGTTGCCCATACTCGCGGATATGCTGAATGAATGCGGATGGGTGGTTGCTGTAGACGTTTCCTTCAGGATGATTCAGGAGACCAAAGGACGCATTGCTTCATTGGATACCAAGCCTGTCTTTCCTGTGTTCTCTCTGCTTCATGCCGATGTTGTGCAACCGCCGCTACGAGATGCCGCCTTTGACTGGGTTATCTGCAACAGCTGCTTTCCCCATTTTCATGACCAGCAGCAGGCCATCCGCGCCATGGCGCACTTATTGAAACCAGGCGGAAGGCTGGTGGTATGCCACACGGAAAGCCGCGACGCCATCAACGAACTGCATCGCAAGGTAGGCGGGGTGGTGGGCGGTCATGAACTCCCGGAAGATGACACCATGCGCGCCCTGGTCGTCAATGCCGGACTAATAGTTGAAGCCTTGGACAGCACGCCAGACCAGTATCTTATGGTTGCTCAGACCCCTTAAGGTACGTAGCCAAAAGGTCCCGGCGCAAAACCGTCTTCACTGTCCGGATCAACGTGGTACAGTTGGAAGGGCGCGTTGTAGAGTTGGATCATGCGGAGCAGTTCGGAAAAGGAAATTTTCCAGTCAGCAGGGGCATAATCGGCATCGTGGGGATTGCAGTCCTGTGTACCGGAACCGGTATCATACCCATCCTCTCCCGCCACATCACAGTGATACCCCCCGGCATTGTAGAGTTGTATCACCCGCAGCAGTTCCTGCATTGATATCGTCCAGTCTGTGTCCGTATCCGCCTTGTGATTGCCCGGTGTTTCGATAACGCGCACACTGCCATTACTTACCTGAACGACAACATATTTTGCTAAAGCGTCCGCACCATGGGTGGTCGAATTCAGGATGGACAGTACGTTGCCAATCTGTGCCGATGGCTTCGCCTGCACTTTCAGGTAGGCAATCGTACCTGAAGGCACGGGCTCTGTTCCGCCAAATACCGCAATCGCAATGGTATCATTCTTTAATTCATAGTCGAGTGATTTCTGGTTGTCCGTAACCAGGGGTGTGGGTCGAATTTCCAGGACCTCGAGTTTTGTTGACTGGTAGGCAAACCGCAGCACGAGCGTGGCTGGGGGCTGTTCATCGGGTGCGACATAGGTGACTGCCACCAATGCGGGCACCTCCCTTGGCGCTTGGATTCTGGCGATGTCAACCTGTCCCTGACCCATCGCGCAAAGAGAGGACAGCAGAAAAATCGCCAGCAAAAAATGCAAGCCGGGCTTACGACAATAGCGCAGGACCGTACCCTGCATTCTTCCGCTATTTCGATTATGTCTCACTGCAACCATTTTCATACAACCTGAATACTGGCCTTCGTTGTTAAGTGCTCATTTGAGTATACCATGATTCGTCTGCCAACAGCATGCGGCGGGCCGTACCTGACGCAGGCCTAACCGTAATGACGACCTTGGTGGCATGCTAATTCGTTTGTAGCACAAGGGATTTTGTATCGGTTACCCATCCGGGAATCCAACTGTAGTATACTCTATCGCGTGTACAAGTGAAAGGATCATCCATGACCGACGCCCCCCATAATTGGGTTACTATTGCCCACTTCTTCTCTCCTGTGGAAGCACTGTTCTTCAAGAATGTTCTGGAAGGGCACGATATCCCCGCATTCGTGCCCAACGAGTTTATGGGCCATCTGGATATACGGTTGATACGCGGCGGCGGCGGCGTGCAACTGAAAGTGCCGTCCGACCGCGTGGATGAAGCAAAAGCGTTACTGGAAACGCCGCCGGACATGGACGATGTGTCCGAGCAAGACTATGACGAGGAAGAAGACGGAGAAGCATCCGACTGAGAACGATGACAAATTCCGTCATTGCGAGGCACGAAGCAATCTCGTTTTCATGATGCGGAAGCGTCCGACTGAGACGCGTCACCGTGCGGTTATTGTTTCAACGCTGCGATATTCGCCACTGCCTTTTCAATCATCTTTTCTGCCGTTCCCACTGGGACCCATGCCACCAGGGGGTCCGCGCCGTAACCGCCCTGTTCGACGCCTTCCTGTGTGGGTACATACATGGAGTGACCATTGCAACAGCCAAACACGAGTGTGTGCGGTGTTGCGGATTGCGCCTTGATGCGGTTGGAAATTTCGGAGAATAACTCGGCTGATCCGCCAACGATAGCGAGGTCGTTGTTGATAATCAGCGTGTCCATGCGCACCGTCACCTGATTGTCCGGCACTTCCACCGTCAACGCCAGCATCTCCGGAAAGAAGCCTTGTTTCAGTGCGCCCACAATTACCTTGTCAGTAAAATCCAGACGGGATTGCCCAGTGAAGTTTTCTGTCATACCTTTAATTGAGGGCGTCGCCGGAACGCTTGTTTCAACGGCCTGCGCCATCTCGATGACCTTGGCGCCTATCGCCTTGCCAAAGCCATCTATGCCGCGCCGTCCGTCCGTGGTATTGGGCGACATGTCCCCTTCCGCACCCTGCATGAAAAAGCACTGGCCACCCAGTTCGCGTTCCACTGCCATCTCCATGTGTCCGGGCCATTCGGAAGTCCAGTGCAGGTTGAACACGCTTTCAATGGTGGGGTGGGCGCCGAAATTAACCATGATGGAAATGGGTTTGCCATCCAGCGTATCAAAGCGTACCACCGACAGGCGGGGGTCTTTCGGTTTGGGCTCTTTTTTCGCGTGGCGGTTGCGGTTAAAATCTGTCTCTTCTACGGCGATGCCCATGCGCGCATCTACCGCCTTTTCCGCGGCTTCCACAATCGCCTCAATGATGGTATGGGGCAGCTGCTGCGCATAGGCCACCGCATCATCGTATTTGCCTTTTCCCATGCCCGGTTCGTCCAGCAGTTCAATGGCTGGTCCATGATGGGTATGGGAACCCACTGCCAGCACATAGTCCACGCCCGCCTTTTCTTTTACTTCACGCTCAATAAGTTCCATCATGGCAAATGTGGGACCACGACCAAGATCAAGGCCCACAAACGCCGCCTTGGAATCGCCAACATCAATCACCAGCGCCTTGGCAAACAGAGAATCCCGCGTGGAAGCGCCGGGTAAGGCGTGTCGTGCGCCGTACCCCCACATGGGAATCGGTTTCTGCGGGGTAATATCACGTCGGGCAACGCCCACCTTAAACGTGGCGGCAGAAACCACCGGCGCAGCCAATATCAAGGCACAAGCAATAAGCAGCGATAAAATATGATTCCGCATAATGGGCATTCTCCTGTTAAGTTTACACTGGCAGCTGGCATCATGCACCTTCTATGCGGTACAAGATTCCAGCATTTCATATGACCATTGCCGCCGACACAAGGTTTCAGATTGACTTGTTATCTTTCCGTTTTTGGTGTCTATTCCGTCATCAAGGCGGCATTCGCTTTTGCTGCGAGTTCCTGGATGGAAAAAGGCTTCTGGATAAAGAAAATATTGTCATCCAATACACCGTGATGGGCAATGACGTTTGCCGTATACCCGGACATGAACAGTATCCTGATCCCGGGATACTGCTGCTGTATCTGCTGTGCCAGATCACGGCCATTCATACCAGGCATGATTACATCGGTGACAAGCAGATCAATCTTACCTTCATATTCTTTCGCCAGTTGCAGTGCTTCTTTAGGATTGGCTGCCGCCAGCACGTTATATTCCAGGCTTTCCAGCATGTTTTGACCCATTTTCAGCAGTGCC
The DNA here is from genome assembly GCA_964493075.1 of uncultured Nitrospirales bacterium. GTDB lineage: Bacteria > Hydrogenedentota > Hydrogenedentia > Hydrogenedentales > CAITNO01 > SLFT01. Next base: position 22,082 of record CAZBNU010000020.1, read on the forward strand.
ACCTCGTCCTCCACAATCAACACAGTCTTGCCTTTGCCAGAGGGTAGGGGCGCCTGTTCTGCGATTTGTTCTTTTACTTCTGTCTCGCCAATGTGTCTGGGCAGATAGATTCTGAAGGTGGTGCCCTGCCCGGGTTCGCTGTACACGTTGATAAACCCATTGTTCTGTCGGACTATCCCGTACACCGTCGCCAGTCCCAGCCCGGTGCCTTCGCCAATCTTCTTGGTGGTGAAAAAGGGCTCAAACAGGTGGCCCTTGGTTTCTGTGTCCATGCCGCATCCGTCATCACTCACTGCGAGCATCACATAGTCGCCGGGCACAAACTCCAGATGACTGGCGCAGTACTCTTCATCAAAAGTGGCCTTGCCCGTCTCAATGGTAAGTTTGCCCACCCCCTTGATAGCGTCTTTGGCGTTTACGCATAGATTCGCCAGAATCTGGTCCAGTTGGGACGGGTCCATTTTCACCGGCCACAGCCCGTCTTCGGATATCCACGACAGGTCTATGTTTTCGCCAATGAGCCGTCGCAGCATAGATAGCATGGTCTCGACTGTTTCGTTCAGATTCAGCACTTTGGGCATGATGGTCTGTTTTCGTGCGAAGGCCAGCAGTTGCCGTGTAATTTCCGCGGAACGTTTTCCTGCCTCCATCACTTCCTGCAAATCATCATAAACCGGATGCGTCTCCTCGACCTTATCCATCGCCATTTCCGTGAACCCAAGGATGACGCCGAGCATGTTATTGAAGTCATGGGCCACGCCTCCGGCAAGCCGTCCCACCGACTCCATCTTCTGGGACTGCACCAATTGTGCCTGAAGACTTTCGTGCTCCCGCTCCGCACGCTTGCGTTCTGTAATGTCTTCGGCAAACCCCAGAAAACGCTCTTCACTTAATTTGACTGCGGATACATACCACTGTCTCGGTTCTCCGGATTTATGGAGGCATGTTAGTTCGCCATAACTCTCGCCCTCAACAAGCAGTTTCTGAAAATGTGCCATTCCCAATTCGAGACTATCGGCGCCAAATAGATCGGATACTGACATGGCGCATAATTCTTCTTCCGAATAGCCGGTAATGCGCGCCGCCGCAGGGTTCACCGAGAGGTAGCGGCCGGTGCGGTCGGTGAGGAAAATACCGAAGGGCGCTTCCTCCACATAACTGCGGAACTGCGTTTCGCTTTCACGTAAGGCCTGCTGTGCTGCAACACGTTCCGTTATGTCCCGTGTCACGCCCTGCAACCCAATGGCCGTACCATCATCTAGCCGCAATATCTTTCCTGTAATTTCCACGTTGATCAAAGAACCATCACGCCTAATCATCTCTGCCTGGAAGATAGTACGTATAAAGTTAGCCGGGGCAGCCAAGGCTGCGGCTATTTCGCTTGCCATAATGGCATAATTTTCTTCATCGCAGTACTTGCTGAGGGGAGAACCGATCATTTCTTCCGGGCTGTACCCCAGCAATACCATGCTTGCCGGATTGATGTATTCGAACACAACATCCAGGTTTAGACGCCAGATACAATCCACTGTGTTGTCAGCCAGCAGCCGATAGTTTGTTTCGCTTGCACGCAAGGCATCTGCTGCGAGATGTTGTTCTTTTTCTATTTCGATGCCGTAAAGTGCATAGGAAACGTCGCCAGCGAGTTCCTTGAACAACGAAATTTCCTCCGGATCGTCGGCCATGCCAACAGGCAATGAAACAACGATGGCGCCATATTCCCGGTCATTGTGTTGAAGGAGTCCTGCCAATGCTGCTGTGCCGCGATAACTTTGTGCCAGCGGACAGGGAACGCAGTTTTCACGTGGGTTATGCATGACCACAATGTCCCCCTGATCCTTGGCCAGGCGACAACATTCTGGAACAGCGTTGTGATCCAGTTGCGCGAGCAATGGCCTGAAATCCTCACCGATACCGGAGGATGCCGCAAGCCCCAGGCCGCCGTCAGCATTCCGCATTCCTATCCACACCGACTGGTAGCCGCGTGTTTCGGTCAGAATTTCACAGGCTTGACACAGTAACGTCTCCGTATCTTTTTCATGGGTAATCAGTTGGTTCACATTACGAATGGCGCGCAAAACTTCTGTCAAATGTTGTAGTCTCTCTTCTGCCTGCCTGCGTGCCGTAATATCCACAACTGTCGTAATAAAATACAGGGGATCACCATTCTGGTCTCGTCGCAACGCCACACTAATATCCGCCCAGACAATGTCGCCGTTTTTGTGCAGGTAGGGCTTTTCAAAGCGTGTGGCGCTGTTCAGCCCCTGGAAAAGTGTATTCAGTTTCTTTTCCACTTCAGGAACAAAGTCCGGCGGCGTGATGTCCTGCCATCGCTTGCCTTTGAGTTCTTCCGGGGTATAGCCCAGATAATCAGCGAATGCCTGGTTTACGTTAATTTCGCCCGTGGGCCGGGTAATGGACTTGCCCACATTCGCTGCCTCGAAAACCTCCCGGAACCGTTCAAGGCTATGCCGCAGTTCACGGGTCTTTTCTGCCACCTGCCGCCGCAACGACCACGACCAGACAAACCCCAGCGCAAGCAGGAGCAGTAAGGGAATGATGACGAAAGCAGAGTAGCGAAGGGCCGTCAGCGTAGAGATTGATTTTTCCTGATATATGCCCAGCCACTTGTCGTGAATGTGTCGGTATTCCCCACTGGCTTCCAGCATCTTGAGCCCTTCGCTGAATAATGCAAGAAGTGCTTTATTTTCCTCAGGAACGGCGTAACAGTATTCCAGGGAAACCAGGGGATGTTGCCCGAGCACAAGTTTATTCCATCCCCTTTCTTTAATAAGATGCAGAGCACTGATACGCGCTACCACCGCGCAATCGTAGCGACCTTCTGTCAACTCCTGTAACACTTCTTCCTGGGAGTTGGCGAAGAACAGATTCTTTTCCAAGCCTTGGGACACAAGATAATCATGGGCGGCATCGCCGCTTTGCACAATAATGCGTTTCCCCGACAAGGCCTCAATGGTTTCAGGCAATTTGCCTTTGCCCTTGCGTCCCGCAACAACATAATGGTTCCTATCGTGAGGTTGGGTGAAATCAAATTTCTGGTCCCGCTCTGGCAGATAGAACATGCCCTGCATGATATCTACCGCTCCTCTTTTGAGGTCTTTGATAATGTTATCCCAGGGGCCAAGGCGAATTTCGATGTCCAAATCCATGGCTTTGGCAATGGCGCGGGTCAGTTCCACATTGTATCCGGCGGGGTTGCCTTGTTCGTCCAGATATTCAAAGGGTGGATAATTATGATCGCCGCCGACAATGATAGGTTTGTTCTCGGGTAGTTCCAGTGCCGCAAACCATTTCGAATGTAATTGACGATGTGTGCCGTCCGCCATGACAAGGGCAAGCCCTTCGTTCAGTAACGCCAGGGTATCACGATTGCCTTCCTTTACGGCAAAACAAAATTCCTGACTGAAACCTTCGATTGGTTCGTCTGTTACACGAAGATTCTCAAGGCTGCCTTCCTGAATAAGGCGCACGGCAACAAGACGCTGCATCACCACGGCGGCGTATTTCCCTTCGGACAGTTCGCGCAGGGCATCTTCGAACGTGGGAGTGGTGCGAATAGTGATGCCGCGGTCCTCACGCCGCAGAAATTCTTCGGCGTTGTCTCCCTTCATGACGGCAACCTGAAGTCCTTTCAGGTCTTCCAAGTTGTGAATATCTGTAACCCCTTTGCGCACCACAATGGCACCGTGCAGCGTCATATAGGGAATGGTAAAGTCAAACAACGCTTCCCGTTCCGGCGTTCGGCCCACCAGTGGCAGTGCCTCCACCTCGCCGTTTTCCAACCAGCCGCGCACTTCCGCCCAGGGACCGGTGCGGAAAATAACCTCGCGGTTCATGGCTGCCAGCGCAGCCCGCATCAATTCCACCGAAAATCCATCTGCACGTCCCGCGCCATCCACAATGGAGAAGGGCGGATACTCAATTTCACAAGCACTCATCAGTGGCGCCGGCATTTTATCTGTTGTTGCGTAGGATGACGCAACACCAACAAATACCATTAGCAAGGTAAAAAACAACCGGTATAGCAACAAAGAATGTTTCCCGAACGCCAGTTCCACTCCTGATGTCCGTGTGGCTATCCGCCGCTGACCCCTCACGCTAACATCATCATTGTTATTGCGAAAACCTGCCATTTCCACTGCCTCTATGTACACGATTACACACTATGCTTAAAGAACTACCCACTCTTGTTATGATAGCATAAAGCACTTAAGATCGCTAACAATCATTATTTGCTATTGCTGGTTAACGCAAAGAAAGGATATCGGAAAATGCAACGGAAAAGGGTTTTTCGCCTTGGTACAGTAATCGGCAGCCCGCTTCTTTGCGCCGTGTATGGCGTTATGATCATGGCTGCGGCGCATGGACAGGTTGCCTATGACGCGGGAGGCTTACGGATCACAGTGGACGAAACCGGACAGGTCATCAGTTTTCACGATGCCCTTCACGAACGGGAACGGATTGCCCCCCAACAACCTGCGCTGCTGATTGCGGTAAAGACTGGTGGCAGAATTGAAGCGCCCTCCTCGGCAGCGTTTGAGAAGGAGCCCGCCGTCATACGGCTTCACTACAGAGAAAGCGGCATAAAGGTGGATGTGGCTGTGCAGGAAAAGGACAGCTACATTGTGTTTGAGGTGATTCAGGCGGAACCTTTGGATGCGGTGGACGCGCTCCTCTGGGGACCCTATCCGGTCAGCATCAATCAGACTGTGGGCGAAGTGGTCGGCGTGGTTCGCGATGATGAATACGCCATCGGCATCCAGGCGCTGAATGTAAAAACAATCGGCGGTTACCCGGAAAACGACGAAGGACTTAACGGTTTTCGTGGACAGACGGCAGTAGCCAAACCCTGGGGCAGTGTGTTGCAGGCATACGCTATGGACCGGTCACGTTCGCGAAACGTTGCCGTGTGGAACGGTACATTTCCGAACATGCCCGTGCCGCCGATGGAGGGCGAAACGGTGGTGGGGACAAGGATCGCCCTCTTCGGTTGTGCTGCTGACGAGGCGCTGGACACCATTGGAAAAATCGAGAGCGCGGAAGGGCTGCCCCATCCGATGATTAACGGGGTGTGGAGCAAAAAGTCGCCGGAACCGGGGCGCTCCTACATGATCGCCGATTTTTCAGAGGAAACCGTGGATGAGATGCTCGAAAGCGTTCAGCGGGCGAATCTGGCTGGTTTGTATCATGGCAACCCCTTCAAAACCTGGGGGCATTATGAACTGCATCCGCGACACTTTCCCAACGGCGTACAGGGTATGAAGAAATGTGTTGAGAAGGCAAGGGCGTTGGATCTGCGTCTGGGTGTACATACGCTCACAAACTTTATTCAGCCAACGGATCCCTACATTTCTCCTGTGCCCGATCCCCGACTGGCAAAAACCGGTTCCAGCACACTTACACAGGACATTGCGCCCGACGCCAAAGAAATACCGGTGGCATCGCCGGAGTACTTTGATAATGAAGATGCAAACTGGATGAAAACAATTGTCATTGGTCAGGAACTGATTCGCTATCGTGCTGTATCGCAGAGCGAACCGTGGATGCTGCTGGATTGCCAGCGCGGTTCTTTCCGCACCAAGGCTGCTGATCATGCGCAGGGCGCGGAGGTGGGCAAACTCCTTGATCACCCCTACAAGGTATTTTTCCCGAACCTTGAATTGCAGCGGGAGATTGCCGTCAACCTCGCCAAACTCTTCAATGAAACAGGATTGGATCAGATGGATTTCGACGGACACGAGGGCGCGCTCGCGTCCGGGCAGGGCAGCTACGGCATTGACCTGTTCGCCAAGGATTTTTACGATAACCTGGACCATCACGTATTTAACGGCACCAGCCTCATGTCTCATTATTACTGGCACATCAACAGCTATTGCAACTGGGGTGAACCCTGGTACGGCGGATTCCGTGAAAGCATGCAGCAGTACCGCATAGACAACCAGGACTACCTCAGCCGCAATTTCCTGCCCAATATGCTGGGCTGGTATCTCATGACAGAAACCACGCATCTGTCTGACATGGAATGGATGCTGGCGAGGGCTGCCGGCTACAACGCCGGATTTGCCCTTGCCACGAGTTTGCAGGCGCTGCAGAAAAATCCCCATACGCCAATCCTCCTTGACGCCATTCGCGAATGGGAGGCGGCACGCATGAGCGGTGCATTTTCGGAAGAACAGCGGGAACGAATGAAACTCGCGGAAAATGAATTTCATCTGGAAAATGTGGGGGAGGGGGTATGGAACCTGTATCCCTTCCACACGTCCGAAGATTATATTCACCAACAGATCGTGCGCCAGCCGGGTGAACCCACGGCGTCAGTATGGGAAGTGGAGAACACCGGCGAGGCACAGGAGATGCAGCTGCGGTTAACCGTTGACGGTGAGGACGGCGCGATTGTGAACCCGACCTTTGAAGTGGACAGTTTTGCAACATGGACCATTCCTGTCACCCTCAAGGCCGGGCATACCCTGTTATGCGAAGGGCTTGTGACGGCGCGTGTTTTTGATGAGGAGGGCAATCAGGTAGCGGTGGTGGAAGCCGACGGCGTCCCCCCAACGCTGGTTCCCGGCAAACGTGAGATTGTTTTTGATTGTGAATTTGAGGGCGTTGTGCCGCCGCAAGTCATTGTAAACTTCAAAATCATGGGCGCACCGGAACGGATTGAATGATCGAATTGCGAAACTGCCATTGTAAATCAGGGGTCTGACAAAAAATCGTAATTCAGGAACCTCATGATGAACCAAAATCAAGCCTTCCAGCGCAAACATTCAATGCACAATCAGATTCGCTTCTTTCTCTTTATTGGAGTTGCACTGCTCTGCGGGGGATGTGCCTTGCTTCACCATGAAACACTGGAATCCCACGCCAAACCGCTTGCACGGGATAGATTTCTCGTTGTCGGCTATGCGCCGGATTACAGCATGGAAAGGATACACGCGGGCGCTTATGAATGTGTTACCGATGCCATCCTCTTTTCGGCGACGTTGACCGAAGAGGGCGCGTTCCCGGCAGAAGCGATTGCCGCGCTGCCCGTGGCGCAGTTTCGCGAAATTAAGCGGGAATACAAGGTGCGTATCCATCTATGCTTCGGCGGCTGGGGACGTTCCGGTGGTTTCCCGGAGATGACAGGCAACGCGGTAAAACGCAAGGCGTTCATTGCAGCGCTCCTTCAGTGGTGTCTTGCCAACGAATTCGACGGCGTGGACTATGACTGGGAATTTCCGGCAAACCGGGAGGAGCACGGCGCCTACAACAAACTGCTGCAGGAAACCGCCGAAGCGTTTCGTCCTCACGGCCTTCGGGTAACGGTCGCACTGGGACATACCCAGCATCTTGATCAGGCCGCCTATGATGCCGTGGACGCCGTTCATCTGATGACCTATGACATGGGCGTGCGCCATGCCACGCAACGGGATGCGGCATCTTCAGTAAGGCGTCTCATACAGTCAGGTGCGCCAAAGGAAAAAATTGTGCTGGGCGTTCCTTTTTACGGACGCAAGATGGACGACCGGGATGTCGCCATGGCATACGACAGCATCCTGAAGCAATTTGCTCCCTCTCCCAATGAGGACGAAGCGGGAGGCTTTTACTTCAACAACATTGAAACCATACGGGGCAAAACCCGTTATGCCTTGCAGGAAGGTCTGGCAGGCATCATGATCTGGGAACTCAGCATGGACACGAACAATGAAACGTCACTGTTGAAGACCATTGATGCGGAACGCCGCAAACATAACGCAGAATGAATTTCATGAACTGCTGATGGCCTGGTAGCGTTTACCATTGGAATTTCTCTGCTATTAAGGGCTTATTCAGAAGCTGGGCATCTTAAAGCGGGGTTTCATCAGTTCCTTCGGTCTGCTATTCAGAGACATTAGATGGGACTACACAGGATGCATGCCACCTCTCTACGCGGCGGTTGACTTCCCGTACAAACAGAACAAACAGTTTATAAGGTTCATCGTTCTGGTTGAGCAGCCCGCAGTTATCCCCTGTAAACACCTTGCCCTCCAGTACCGGGTTATCCATCCACTTATACCAGTGGTACCCAATCCCGTAGGGACGGCGCATAAACGTTTCGATATAGTTGTCGTAAGCCAGGCTGCGTTCGTGCATCGTGCGGACTTCAGGGGCATAGATGCCGAAATGGGAATTGGTGATGCCGGAATCATCCGACTTGAAAGTCCATTCTTCAATAAGCACGGGCTTGTCCACCCGTTCATAAATTGCGTCAATCTCCACCACAGGTGGACGGGGCTCATAGAAAGCCATTGCGATGACATCGAAGTACTTGGCGGCTGCTTCGTAAAGCACGTCGCCCGGATAGTTGTGGAAACGGCATCCGAGAATCAGGTGGTTGGGCGCGGCGGCGCGTAACGCCTCGAGACTGATCGCCATGTACCGGTGAAAGGTCTGGAGCATGAACGCTTCCGTTACGGCGTGCGCGGCATCGGTATCTGGCTTGAAGATATCGCCGGGAAGGCTTTCCACATCTGCCCAGTCGGTTATGTCCGTTTTCCAGGCGGCATTGAACGCTTCCAGCGATCCGGTCTTCTCACGAAGGAAACGCAGCGCCTCGGCCCGTCCGGGCGCATCTTCCGGGAACTCAACATGAAGTTGTAACAGGGATTTGTTGGTCAGGAAATGGTCCGCGCCCCATACGATTTCGTTGTCCAGAAAGAAGCCGATGAGGTTCTTGTCCTCTGCATGGGGTTTGGCCCGCTGTTCCGTCATGGCCGCGACATGCTCCACAAAGGCCTGGGCGTAATAGTCAGTCACCACCGCTCCGGGGTAGCGTGGACCGCCTCCCCCGCCAATGTCGAGGATGATGTAGGCATGGGGCATCTGTTTCGTGATGGACGTGCTGCTCCAGGGACCTATGGTATTAAAGCCCCAGTCCAGCATGCGCTGTTTCGCGGCCTCCACCCAGACCTCTTCCGTGCCGTACTTCGCCCCGATGATATCGTGAAAGACGTCAGGGGAGAGGGTTGCGCCTAGCCAGTTGACATCCGTTACGCCCTTCGACACAAAAGGGTTTCCGTCAGGCGTGATAAACCACCATGCGCCGTCCAGCTTTTGTACCCGGAAATATCCGGACGTGTTCGACGTTTTCAGGGATTTCGGTGCGTTGATCCAGCCGCCATAGGAATCCAGTTCCAAGGGGTCGTCCCCATTCATGTTGCGCAGATCATCGAGCCGGAAATGATATTGTTTTTCTATTGCCTCCAGACTTACTGGAGGTCCATTTTTTCGTGCATCCTGAAGGCGGGGCCGGTCTCTCTGGGTTGCATGAGGAACGACTGCATCGGGTGAAGTTACGCAGCCGATGATCGTCATCATTAAAGCGGTGAAAAATACCACGCCCGCAAATTTCATAAAGCTAAGAAAATTAGTCATGCCAATACTTCCTATAGTATGGTTCAGTCCAAATCAGACTTTCAAACCTTTGCGCGAGGTTTCACCTTTCGTTTGAACACAGATATGATGCATGTCAGCACTGTGTGTTGCAACACCCGGTCTTCTGGCAACCCAGCCGGCGGCCTTAATGTGACCGGAGGCTTAGCGAGGCGTGAGGGCAAGGTTGCGGATTGCTTGACACAGCCTTTATCTTTGACTCGCATGCTCCCTATTCCCATGTGAAAGCGATACTCCATGGGCATGCACAAGCGTGGAAGCACTATGAATGCCGGGGCTCGCGCTGGTAACCTCTCCCGGATTTATGGCAGAGTTGGGATATACGCGCCTCCTAAATGCACATGAACAGTGCGAGGTGCCGATGGTGTCAAATGGCTGGCCCCCCATGCCCATTACCCCACTTTACTGCAAAAAAGGCACTGCCAAGGGACATGCACGGTGCAAAATACACTACAAATGCAATAGTCGTCATAAATCCGCACGTTACAGGAGACTACGCACCTAATGGCGGAATCGCTGTGAGTCAAGTCGTCTATTTGACTTGCTGCAGTAGTTTTTGCTACAATCTAAACAATGACACGCGGTGGTGTGCAATACCCCCGCGTGTTCCTGCTGTATAAACCATGCGTCCCCATCGTCTAGCCTGGCCTAGGACACCGCCCTTTCACGGCGGCGACAGGGGTTCAAATCCCCTTGGGGACGCCATTTCTTTTTTGTGTGCCATCCCGTGCCACCGTATGTCAACACGTGCCAAACCCCTGCAAATAAAGGGTGAAATGCACTTCCTACCCCCTGTCGACATTTTTTCGTGATTATACCGATTGTGCCATGTTGTGCCATGCTGTAGCAATGTGGGCCAAAATTTACTGCATATTTAGCTGCATCGTTAGGAACATTAATCATGGACGGTTTCCCCTTTTTCAGTTGCCGATTCATCTTGTTTTTCGATCTCATCCATTGATAGTTCCGGCAGGCTATTCATGGCACCGCGCACATCCAACAGATCAATATCCGTATAGATATTTGCAGTGAGTTTCGGATCGGAATGACGCATCGCAACCTGCGCCGTCTGTAACGGAATTCCCGCCGCCGCCATGTTGGTACAGAACGTCATCCGGAAGGCATGGACATCCAATACGCGCCCGCGCTCATCCGTCTTCTGAATGCCAGCATACTCCATATCCTTGTCCAGCACACGAGACAGATTTACAGGTACATCGAACAACGGTGTGTTCAGGGGCAAACGACATGGAATGGGCTTACCTGTCAAATCAGCATGTTTCCGAAGCGCCTTCAATCGCAAGTCAAGATGGTCTGCTATATCCTGTGCAAGACTGTTATTCAACCATATACATGCACCACGCCGTGATTTCTCGTGGGCAGCACCAAGCAATATGAACGGCTTTGCTTTATCAAAGCAGACATCTCCAACTGTGATAGCAGCAAGTTCACCACGCCTCAATCCCGTTCCAACAAGCGTCTTGTAAATCATCGCATGTTCCCGCCCCACGCTGATCAGCCACTCGCGCTGTTCATCGCTAACCCTGGCCAACGGCTTCCCCTTATCATCACCATGTTGTACGGTCATGGCGTTTGCGAGTGGCCGTTGTATGGCGGCAGTAATAAGCTGTTGCAGTTCTTCATTTGTAAATGCCCTGCGCACATGCCGCCTGTCCGCTTGCTCTGATGCCTTCTTCATATTGATCAGCGGATTGGCAAGAAGACGTTGTGCACTCACTGCCCAATTACAAAAGGCGACGATGGCACTTTGATAAACATTCCTCCGTGCCGCACCCATATCATGTTCTGCCTGTAGATTAATCCAACGCTCAAATGCCGTGCGGTCAATGTCCCGTAGCGTACGGAAACCACATTCGGAAAAAATCTTGTTCAACTGCTGCTTCCTGTCGGGCACTTGCCGCTTGGAAACGCCTTTCGCCTTCAGATGCGCAGCATAGTCTTCAATAAGATCAGCCAATGGAACATCCAGCCAGTCCGAAGCACGATCTTCTGATGCAGAAACAATACCAACCTTGACCTTTTCTGCACGTCGTTCGAGTTTGGTAAGTTCCGCCATTGCGGTGTCTTTATCTTTGCAACCAGTCGATGCAACAACCAGTTTGCCCGAGCCATTTCTGTATTCGGCCATATAGGTACTCGACTTTATAGTGAGATACTCCACGCCATCTTCGCGTGCCTGTATTTCTGCTGTGACCGTCTTACCGCCTCTGGCCTTCCACCTGGCATACTGTTTACCCTCCTGAGAAAACCGCTCTGCCTTTTTGGGTACTGGCCTGGTATATACCTTCTTGTAAATTGTCCCCATATTTTCTTTACCTCTCAACCTTCTCTGTCAGCATCATGTGCTTCAGTTACGCCTGGGATTCCT
>CAZBNU010000021.1:0-16355 GCA_964493075.1 uncultured Nitrospirales bacterium
GTTCTAAAATACAATTGTGGAACGAGCCGGAGGGTGCGCAAGTGCGTTCTAAAATACAATTGTGGAACGAGCCGGGTGGTGCGCAAGTGCGTTCTAAAATACAATTGTGGAACGAGCCGGAGGTTGCGCAAGTGCGTTTCCAAATGGGAATTTTGGAAAGAGCCGGGTGGGCTGGTTGGCGGTGGAGATGTCCCGTAGGGGACATTTGATAGTAGCCCGCTACTTGAGTGGCGGGAACCTGATTGTAACACCTTTTTATGCGTCCTGTAGGGACGCTTGAATACGCAACATATTACCTCATTATTCAAGCGTCCCTACAGGACGCAAATGGGCGGTGAATGTCCGTGACCTTTAACCGTCCCTACCGGGACTTAACCGGAGCACACGTTTCTTTTGCGAATCGCCGCCTGCAGCGGTCAAGGCTGTCCAAAAAGCGTTTTTTATGATACTGACACTTAACCCTATCGTCATTGCGAGGCACGAAGCAATCTCGTTTACCAAGCAGCCATCTTGTAGTATCAGATTGCTTCGTGCCTCGCAATGACGGACTGCCCGTGGTTGATCATGAATCACGCAAAGCCTTTCTTCGGAGAATCGCCGCCAAAACAGCGGTCTAGGCTCGCAATAAACAGAATATATCATGTTCATATTAAACGTCATAAAATTATGGTTATAAATAATAGATTGCGTCATTACGGAGGGGGGACATTCCTATCCCCCGAAATGGCGTATACCGGAGACAGTCCCTTGCGATTCGGGGGACAGGAATGTCCCCCCTCCGTAGCGCACTGTTTCTTTCAAGAAAAGCCCCGCGCTCGGGGTGTGTTGCTCGCAATGACGGACTTCTCATACTTGGATAAAGTCTTTCTTAAGCCAATCGCCGCCTGCAGCGGTCAGGGCTTTCAATGGACGGCCTTCTTCCGCTGGGTCGTGGACAATGTCCGCGCTAGTATTATGGGGGTTTTACACGTTTGGCGTGGGGGCTGGCGCTGGTTCCAGGTTTGGGGTTGCTTCCGGGGCTGGTTCCGGTGTTACTGCCGGGGTTGCTTGCAGCAGTTTCAACGCTGCCACTTCACCCTGGCGCGCATAGTCTGCTGCTTCGCCGAGTACCCGTGCGGCTTCTTGTGGCGCGTGGAATCCCATGGAATTTTCGGCGGCGATGAAGTCAAGACGCCATTGGGCCTTGCGCTGAAATTCACGGGTTTCCAGCAATTGTTCGTCGGTGGCGCCGTTCTGCTGGGCCTGTTGGATGGCGTCAAGCTGATCCATCAGCGCCGCTGCGGCGCGTTGCAGCAGTTCGTGGTTCCGATCCTGTATGACGTCCACCCGTGCCTTGATTTCCTCTTCGGAGAAGTGGTGGCAGGTCTGGCAGGCGCGGTTGATGTTGAGCAGGGGGCTGCGCACCCAGTGGTCGGAAATCTTCGTGGCGCCGTCGCGCATATAGGGCATGTGACAGTCTGCACAGGATACGCCGCTGCGGGCATGTATGCCCTGGCTCCAGAGTTCAAATTCGGGATGCTGCGCCTTCAGGATTTCTGCGCCGGTCTCGGCATGCTTATAATCGAGGAACCGGGTGCCATCGGGAAAGGTTGTCTCATTCCAGAAGGCTTCGGCATCCTCTACACGCAGGCCTTTGCCCCAGGGGAAGGTCAGCGGCATCTTGCTGGAACAGTAATACTCAACATGGCACTGGCCGCAGACAAAGGATCGCATCTCTGTGCGCGATGCTTCGGTGTTGGGGTCGTAAGGCTTGGCACGGGAACCCTCGCGCCACCGTTCAACAGAAGGCAGATGGACGACAGGCGCATCGGACTCCGCAAGGCTGCGGATGCCGTTGATGAAGCCGGGACGGGTGACGCGAATTTTCATGGTCTCTGGATCGTGGCAGTCCACGCAGGAAACGGGATGGCCGTGTCCCATCTCGTGGAGTTGTTTGTTGAGGTCCTGGTAGGACCAGGTATAGGTTTCTTCAAAGCCTGCCATAGCATCGCCATCGCCGAGGGCGCGGTACAGGGGCATAATGGACGCATGGCAATGGAGACAGGAACCGGACTGTGGTTTTGTAAGGCGTTGTGTGGCCTCCTGATCTTCGAGCATGTAGGCGTGGCCGCGCCGGTCGCGGTAGTCAATGGAGAAGGCATAGCCGAGGAACATCCGCTTCAGCCAGGGGTCGCGCTCGATTTTCTCCGCTGGCATGGCTTCGCTGCCGCCATGACCGCCGAAACGGGTACGGGTGGTGATGGCGGTGCGCTGGTAGGACTCATACTGCTTGGGCCAGTTGATGCCCCACTTCGCGGGATCGGTGTCGTCTTCGCTGACTTCCACCACCCGGACATAGGGGTTGCGCGCTTCGCTCTTGCGTTCAAAGATGTTGATGAGCAGCGCGGTAATGAGCGCCGTCGCCACCATAACCACCAGCGCGGCAACAACAAACACGCCCGCTAATCTTACAATCATTTTTCGATCCATGGTTTATTTAACTCCTCTTCGATGCCTTGATCAGCACCGCCCAATCCCACCGGTTCACCATGACCTACGGTACTGTGGCAGTGCACACAATACACCACATCCGGGTCGAATGTGGCGCCAGGCACCAGGTCATGCACCATCTGGTCGTGGCAGGCCAGACAATTCTCCTGAAGGATTCGTTTGTTTGTATCGTTAATCATGATAGGCTCATGAAAGTCCTGCAAGGTAAAACCCTTGGAATGGCGATAGCCGTTGTCGGCTTTAGCGATGTACTTGGGGATGAGACTGTGGGGCAGGTGGCAGTCCACGCATACGGCTACGTTGTGGTGGCTGGCCTTCTGCCAGGAATCATACTGGGACTGCATGATGTGGCAGTTTACGCATGCCTTGGGATCGGTGCTCATGTAGGAAAGCCCCTCTGCATACATGAAGGTGTAACTACCCACGCCCGCCGGAATCGCCACAAGAAACGCAGCGGCAACTGCGGCTATCAGCCAGAGCCTGGGCACACCACAGCGCTGTGCTGTCGCTTGGGGCAAAGACCTCTCTTTGTCATGCTCTTGAACCAACACATATCTCCCGACGCGTAAGTAACTATCAATACAGACTAACAGCCTGTCACCAATATCAATGTTTCCGTATCATTTTACTTGCTATTGAGTATACAGAATACTGTATCGCAATATCAAGGATAAATTGCGCCAGCTATTCCTTACGACTTTCCCCATCCCATGCGCAATAGCCGGTCGCCGTTGCCGAAGAGGAATTTCGCGGTCTGTTCTTCAGTGTACTTGCTTAATAATGCACTTCGGACATTGCTGAAATCGCGGGGGGATGCAAGGCCCTTTGCTGTTTCGGCGTAGCCGTCAAAATCGGAGCCCACGGCCACCACCTCTTCGCCGCCGTTCTGGACAAGATAATCAACGGCATGAAGCATGGCTTCCACCGGGTCTGGCGAGCTTCCATACCTATGATGCGTCATCATCAAACCCACTACACCGCCCATGCTTGCTATGGCGCGGACATCCTCCGGCGATGGGCCCATCCCATCCGTCGGATTCTTGTTGATGATAACATGAGACATGGTGATGGGCCGCTTCTTCGGGTGGGCTTTCGCGATGGCGATGACCTGATTGCGGTATTCCTGGGTGCCATGAACCATATCCACGATAATACCCACATCGAGAAGTTTCTCCACCAGTTCGTGTCCCCAGGGACTCAGCCCTGCGTCGTCCTGGTACTTCTTGGAGAACGAACCCTTGAGCCACCAGTTATTGCGAAGGAAGTCAAAAATATCCACACAGCCACCGGCCTCGTTGGGGTAGAGGTGCGGCACGGTCATCATGCACACGCCGCGATTGAAAAAATCATCCACCAGCGCTATGTTGCCTGCGAGATGGTGGGCGCCTTCCATGGCATGAACCATGCAGAGTTTGCCTTCGCCCACAATACGTTTTATGTCCGAGTAGCCCTTGGCCAGTTCAACGATATTGCCTCGCTGGCGGTTGGCCTCCGCCACCATTTCCTCGGCCTTGTCCAGATATTCCATGGCGAGCACATTCAGCGAGGCTGTTGCCATGTGGTAGGGATGGGGATGCATCTTGCTCAACACACGCAGCGGCACAACGTCGGAAAAGAACTGGCGTTCCAGCACATAGCAGGTACACAGGAAAACGCCCGTGCCACCGTTGACCAATGCGTCAACATCGGCTACCAGGCTGGTAGGCGACATGCCCGGCTTGGCCTCGTGGGTTTTCCAGAAACGCTGCTGGAACATGTAGGCTTTCATGGATGGATGGGAATGCAGGTCGAACACAGGCAGGCGCGTTCCCGACGGCCCCTCTTGAGAACGGAGGAGGATCTGCTTCAAGGCGGCCTCATTTTCAGTGGCCTGGGTGGTCTCGTTGGAATACTTCAACGATGCCCGTATGCCCGTACTCGTCCCTGCATAGCCGACAACCGCCGTCCCGGCGGCCACGGCAGCGCAGCCCATGAAACGCCGTCGTGTTACGGGATTGTTGTCGTTTGGGACTTCCTGTTTTTCGGGTACGGCGCCATCATTCATGTGTAATTACTCCTATAAATGGTTCACAACACAGCTGCGCCTGCCTGGCACATCGTGGATTATAGTATACGCCGGGCAGCCGTTCAATTCGCAGTCCGGGGGTTCAAATTCCCCGAGATCAAAATGATACTGCAACACTGGAAGACCTGATGGCGCAAGTAAAAGAAACGCCTGATACGATTCATCTTCGGGTGCAAGTGCTGTAAAGGACCCCATCCCATCAAATGGCATGGAAAAATGCTTGTCAGACGCGGTGTTTATCCTATATAATAAGGGTTTTCATTTCGATTTCAGGGTTGTTCTTTTGATATGTGGAGGTTGTGTTGCAATGCGTCACCGCGCGAGTTTACTGGCTTCGATGGAGGGCATCAGCCGCGCGACATTTCTTATTGCCCGTGAACTGTCTCAAAACAGTCGCTCCGGGCTGACCGCAAGGTTTCTCTCCAAAAAACTCGAACTGGCGCCAGAGGAAGTGGAGTACCTGGTAGATGTCAACCCCAAACTTCTGTACACCGACCTCACCAAAGTACGTCTTGCGCCTGAAGGGTTTCACGCCGTCAAGCGCATTCTGGAAGGTCTTGAAAGCCATGGTGATGTGGCGGCGCTACAGCAGCGTATCCGTAATCTTCCCGACCAGGAACTGCAACGGATCGAAGAACGATTAGGTCTTGAAGAGGGGCTTTCCAAGAAGGAACTTTTTGAAAAGACCCTGTCACATATCTACAAACATCCTGATGCCGTTCTGAATTATGTGGCCTCCCGTGATTTTTCCGCACGTGCCCGGGAAGTGTTCGATATCCTTTGGCAGTCTAAAGATGGCGTGATGACCATTTCACAGATTTATGTGAGTCATGGCGGGGCGGAATACGAGATTGAGCAGGCCTTATGGGAATTGTTTCAGGGCTGCGCCTGTTTTGAGTTGTTCCGGTTTGACGCAGAAAATCGCCTCATGCGTGTTGCCGCTCTGCTGAAAGAAGTGCGCGACTTCAAAAAAGCCCGCCATGTTCCCGCACATGAATCGAACGGCAAGCTCAAAGCGGTAAAAGGCGATGTGGACGAGGTATGCAGCAGGGCGCTCACGCTATCAGAAGACATTTGCAGATTGACCGCTGCCATTGCTGCACGTCCTGTGCGCCTGCGTAATGACGGTGAACTTTTTCTAGAAGACAAGCGGCGTCTTTATAAAACATGTGGCGAGGATGAAGACGCCTTGCTCAACACCTACCTGTGGATTGCTGAAGGACTCGGCTGGATAGCGCGTGTAGACAATACCCTGCGTGCCGGTGCGTTGGAAGAGATAGCCGGAATGACCCGTCTCTGCCGCCACCGGATTGTGTGTGACTGGTTGACGTCGCAAGAAGGGGATGTTGGCTGTGTGGCGTTGTTTCAAGCAGCCTTTGAAGAAATGAAAACAGGCGCATGGTACCGGGTCATGGATTTTCTAAGTCACGCCAAAACCATTACGGACCAGTCTGATGCGCCCGAACTCAGGCACGTGAGCGCACATTATGAATATGTATACCCCAGTGTAAGCGGCAGCATTGAAACACGCCTGGCAAGGGCACTGGAGGAAACGCTCTTCTGGTCAGGTATTATAGACCGTGGCTACGAGAACGGAGAGCCCTGTTTTCGGGTATCGCCGTTGGGTGACGCCATCCTGACTGATACAGAGCCTGCCGCACTGATTGCTTGTTACCCCGAACACAGAGGGAATTTTGTGGTGCAGCCCAACTACGAGGTTGTGGCTACTGTGGCGGATATGGATCCCTTGATGACGGTGCCGCTGGAGAGTTTTTCGGAACGGGTCAGCGTCAGCCAGGTTATGGTATACCGGCTGACCCGCGAAGCCTTTGTCCGCGCAATGCAGGAAGGTCGCAACCCGGATGTTTTCATTGACTTCCTGTTAAGCCACAGCCGTGATCCCCTGCCGGAAAATGTGCTGGTTACCCTGAAAGACTGGCGCGGCGGCGCGAAGCAGGTTCGGTTGCGCACCTGGCATGTTATCGAGTCGGACGATCCTCTTGTTATTGTAGAACTTGAACATCACCGTCGCTGGCGCGAAAAGTTGGACGGCATTGACGCACACAAGGCGGTTCGTTACCACGACATGACACGGGCGGAACTCAAACGTGCTCTCGAAAAGGATGGCTACATCGTTAAATAATTATTCTCTTGCACGTGCATCTGAATATTAGTATAATTTGGAGAGCGTAACCATGGCGGCCTTGAGAAGGGCAGCATCGGAATTCGCTTATTTGTGATTGAGTTCGGGTTGTGCTTATGCCCGTGTTACAACAGAGGAAAGAGAACTGGTATGTTTGCATCGTTGTCCATCGTTCAGCTTTCTGTGATAATTCTCGTGCCGGTGGCCTGTTTGTCTGTGCTGGCACTGGTGTACATTCTTATCCGGTATCGGAGTGAACCTTCCTCTCCCGAGTGGGTTGAAGCAGAGCAGTACGCGCAAATGAAGGGGATAGCGCCGGAACAATGGTTGGTGCTCCGTTCCATGCTCAAACGCTATGCGCCCTCGGGGCCATTTGAATCAATCACCTATCGCCATGAGTTTGATCGTTGTGTACGGGAACAGATTAACGCCATTTCCGGGGTGGCGCAGCGCGAAAAGATGGGGGAAACCCTGCGGGAAATACGCGTGTTACTGGATTTGGAGAAAGTGCCTGAAGGCGGCCACTGGACATCAACCCTTGATCTTGCCAAGAAGCAGACCCTGAAAGCCCGGCCTCTGGAGCAGGAGAGTTGCCCGCTCAGTGAATTTTATATCCGCCATGTGAATGATGCCTATTTTGTTCTGACGCCGCGCAACCAGGAACTTGCCGCCGATATCAAAGAAGGCGACAAATATCTGATGAACGCCTGCCACCCTGGAGATGCCCGGTATGAGTTTATTGCAGAAGTGGCAGCCATACGTTCCAATCCGGTGCAGTTGCTTTACGGCCATGTATTCGAAGCCAAACGGATGCAGGCACGTGCTCATGAACGTTCCGCCTATACCATTCCTACCCCCATGGAAATTTATGTTGTACCGGAGGCCAACGCCCATGACCCGATTCCCTGGCTTTACAACAACGATGCCATGACCCAGGCTACCGCTACTTTCATGAATCTTAGTGCAGGCGGCTACGCTGCGATGCTCCATGCTTCCCCGCCGCCGAACCGCGCTTATGCAAAGGTGACGGTGACTCTTGGCCGGGAGGACTTTCCACCCTTTACCGTATTCTCCCACATCGTTGGCACCGTTGCATTGGCGGAAGACCGGACGCTCGTCCGTGCATCCTTTGTGGATATCACACCCAAACAGGAAGAAGCCATAGACGCTTATGTGGCGGAAGCGCTGCGCCGTGAACAGGAAAATCAAGCAGGGGAAGCGTCACCACAATGAACCTGCCGACAGAGGCCCTCCGGGATCTGCAACGATGCGGCTTCGCTCTGTTCCGCTACACGGTGGCGTTGTTATTAGTGCTGAGTTCCTATCGTTGTATTCTTTTCCTGATTGAAATGTGGTTACCGCAGGAAACATACACGAACGCAATTGCTACAGCGCAACTGTTTGCTGTGTTACTTTTTGCTGCTGTGATCAGCATGGCGCAATCTGTTTACTTCTCTTTGTTAGGCGCGGCTATTGACAGGCCATTATGGAAGTATAAAGGCGCCAAAGACGCGCTTCGGCGTTTTTTTGTCCTCTGGTTTATCCTCAATCTTCTGCTGGTTACTCTGCTTGATATACAAGCGCGTCTGATGTCGGCAAACCTGAAAGACATTGCGGCGTTTCTCGAATTTGTTATCCTTGCCGTACACGTCACAGCCTTGCCCCTCGGCGCGTGCCTTATGCACTGGGGGTCGCTCCAATGGAATGAAGTTGGCGAGGCGCTTCGCCCGTTATTCCGTCTTTTCTCTTTAACGTTGTTCCCAATTGTAATCGGCTTTATCCAGTTTACATTGGCAAGCGCCCGCGTTTTTGCGCTTACCGAAAATACACTTGTTAACCTGATATTCTTCACCATTACCGATATTCCGCTGGTGATGATTGACGCCTATATATTTGCCCTCATCTGGCGGATATGTATGCATCATCGTTCCTTGCCGCCCGATACCGAAAATCCTTTCGACTTCTGATATCGCGAGAATATCTTTCACATCGAGAACTGGCATTGCCTGCGTTCTGATGGATGTATCCTTTCATATCGTCCCTATTCATAAAAAATGCCGGACAGGTGAATTACTTCGGCCTGTCCGGCATTATGGTTTCTTTTGGTTGCCTTATAAATCCAACACCTTGTCCATGCGTGCAGCAATATCCGCGAGACGTTTCTTGTCACCGCCGCCTACTTCTGCCGTGGCAAAGCCGGTGTATTGAAGGGCCTTCAGTTCACGACGCACGGCCGCCCAGTCAATGGTGCCTTCGCCTATTTCAACATCAAAGCCTTTCCACAATCCCTCATCGTTCAACTTCTTGGTACTGTATTCCTTGATGTCCAGTTTCTTGATGCGTTTGCCGAGCACGGGAATCCAATGCTCCGGCCAACCGTACCGCACCACATTGCCCACGTCGAAATAGGCACCAACCCAGGGATTGTCAATTTCGTCCAGATAACGCACCATTTCCAGGGGCGTCAGCAGGAAATTATTCCATACGTTTTCCACCAGAAGGTTGATTTCCGTTTTCGCAGCGTGTTCCCCGGCACGTTTCATCTTCTCCTGGGTTTCGATGTAGTTCTGTTCGTAGGGCATGTTCTCGTCCACTTTACCGGCAACGATAAGTACAGACGTCGCACCGATGGCTTTGGCCTGATCAAGACATACGTTGATATCATCAAAGGACCAGCCCTTAACGATGCCATGCACTGGTATTCCCGTGGCCTCGCTTGCTTTAGCCAGTTCCGCCATGTCTACTTCGCCGAAGTTGGGTTCCACGCCGTCGTACCCTAGGTCTTTGAGCAATTGCAGTTTTTCCAGGGGAGTTTTGCCGTCTTTGATCATGCCATACTTGACGGCTTTCTTGATCTTACCGGTAAACTCTCCGGCATGGGCGGTTGTCGCAGCACTCATGAGAATGCCGGAAGCAGCCGCAATACCAGTTGTCATCATAAATTCTCTACGGTTCATCGAAAATCCCTTTCCAAGGTCAAAATGAAGGTTGCGAATATCTACAATAGAACCACTGCATAGTATCAGTCAGTAAAACCTCAAAGCAACAACTGCAGTTCCATTTCTAGCAGGGTTGTTGTCGTTTCATCCACTGGCGCATGGCAACTTCGCGTATGGCCTGCAACCCACAGAATTTCCCCGTTCATCAGCACCAGGGGCACATTGTTGCGTTGAAAAGCCGGAATGCGCAGGTCTACCATAATATCCTGCAACTTGCGGGCATTTTCCATACCCAGCGGGATCATGCGGTCACCCGGTGTGCGGGTGCGAACCGCCAAGGGCCCCGTAAGTTTGTTCGCATCAAAGTACTGTTTTGCCGCCGTGCACCAGGCCCGGATCCCTTCTGGCGGCAACACCGGATCAGGAATCAGCCGGGTCTCTATCGCACACCCCGCCAGCCGCGTTGTACCGGGCACGTTCAGCGGGATGCCCGAACCGGGTATCTCATGAATTGCATCATTGGCTGTTTGAAAAAACATCTCGTCGCCGGTAACATGCAACAATGCACCACCACCCAATTCAAACTGTGCCCCGGACTTCGCCGTTTTCGCAAAGCCGATTGCGTTTATGGTGCGTTCATGGGTAAGGTTTATACCAAGGCGTTGCGCGATTATTTTGAGCATTCGCCGTTGCAGTGCTTCATGGGCGTTCTGAAATGCTTTTCGGTCAAGGATAAGCGGCGAATTTCCCAACATCTTTTCGGCGATATCATCAAGACAGGCGCTATCGGTGCGCATAATGTCCGCCAGACGTGCCAGTGCTGTGCTCACGTGGGGACTATGCGTGCGAAGAATAGGCAGCAGTTCCAGCCGCACTTTGTTACGAGTGCAGCAGGCCAGTTTGTTGGTGGCGTCTTCGCACCATGAAAGGTGCTGGCTTTTCGCATAGACTTCGATACTATCGCGGCTACAGAACAACAGCGGGCGTATGATTCGTATCCCCTGTTCTTCCCGTGTTGGAGCAATACCTGTCAGGCCGAAAGTGCTTGTCATGCCCAATAGCCCCATAAGCATGGTTTCCGCCTGATCATCTTCATGATGGGCCGTGACGACAGGAATGCCACCTCTTTCTTTGGCGGTTCTGCATAGGAAGGCGTAGCGTCGCTCCCGTGCATAGTCTTCAAACGACCTGCCTGCCTGGTGCGCATCCGCTGCCACCGCCTCACTGGTTATGTGGCAGGGAATATTCATCCTCGCACAGGTTTCCTGCACAAAAGCGGCATCATCAGCGCTGGCGCCGTTCCGGGTCTGGTGATCGAAGTGGGCGGCTTCAACGGCATAGCCTAACTGATACAGCGCATGAAGCGCTACCATGGAATCCACCCCACCGGAAACCGCAACCAGCACTCGGTCGCCGGGTGCGAGGATCTCGTATTGGGCAATGTACTGTCTCATTTGGGACAAAAACGGGTCTGTTCCAGGAATAGGGGTCATTGGCTATTCCTCGCCCGGCATGAAAATGGCTATTTTCCATACCCCATCCTCGCGAGATTCCCGGGGAATGGGGTAAACGCCGAAGAAAATTTCCGGCCCGTTCTTGATATGAATTTCCGCCACCTTGCCAAAAGCAAGCCGCCAGACTCCGCTGTCATTCTGGTGCCACTGCTGCCATTCCGGAGTACTCAATGCCAGAGCAATATCAATAAATTCGGGGGCATCGGTGTCAGGAATCCGCATCCCTCCGGTTAGGCCGGCGGGCGTGAATACCTGAATAGACTCACTGGTGGATTCGGTTTGCGCCATTGCCACAAGAGGCAGCAAATTCGTCGGAAATCCCTCCGGCGCAGTAATTCTGGCGCTGTCCGGCCCGGCGGATTCCAGGATGGCCGTAAGCAGTTCTGCATCCCAGTCTTTCAGGGTGTCCAACAGTTGCGGTGCATCAAGCAGGGTCGCCAACGCTGCCGCCAGCGGCCAACGGGCCAGCGTCGTCGTAGCAGCGGGGTCGCCGCGCAGTTCCAGCAGCGACAAGGCATGCCGCTCACGACCGGCGGCAATCAGCGCCTGCTCATAGGCGAGCCCCCGAAGTTTTTCCGGCATGGCAGAAGAGATGTCCCGCATCTCATTCAGGAATTCGTCCACCAACATCTTGTCGGGCGCAGGCAACAGACGGGGCTGCATGTCGCCCAAGGAATGGGAAAAAGTCTGCGCAGCAGCGTAGAGATTGCCATCGGCAAGATGTGCCCGCGCACGGTAGTAATGGGCGCGGGATTCCTCTGGTGCTATCTCGGTTACAAAGGCCAGGTGCTTGTGCAGTGCCTCCGTATCGTTGTTTGCCAGGGCGGTCTGTGCAAAGCGCTCATAATTGCGCGGATCGCCGGGGAGCAGAAACACAAGATTTAGGAATACCAGCCCCGCAGTGATCAGTCCGAGGATCGGCAACAGGCGTGTTCCAGGTTCAGGCGACACATAGGGCTGTCCGTAACCGGCAATGAGTGCTACAAGAAAAACGATGCCTACGCCGGTTAAAGGCATAATCCATAATGCCAACAGGGTACCGGATACCAGCGCGGCAATCAGCCAACAATAGATGCCCGGTATCATAAATCTGCGCGCCAGCCACAACTTCGCGGTAATGCGGGCAATACCCCAAAGGACAATTGCGGCAAAGAGAACCGTCGGCATAAGGAAGATGCCATGTGCGGGTCGCACAGTCTCCAAGTCAATACGGGGCGATAAAAAGCAGAAGAGCGTCAGCACCAAGGGGAGCAGTATCCACACGGCAATCCCAAGACGGCCCGGCGTATGTTCCCCGCGCCTTGCCGCAGCAAGGAGACCGGGTACAAGCAACGAACAGGCTGCCACGCTGAACAGGCCGTCCTGCAGGGAATAGGGTCCTGCCATAACCAGACCGGTATCAGGATTGAAAACTGTAGGATAGATCAGGTTGCCCTGCGCCAGAAGGCTGAGCAGCATCATAACACATGCGCCCACTACAGAAAGGTGCAGCGCACGCAGTGTGGTTTGCTTGTTTCGGACAACATGAGAAACCGCCACAAAAACGCCGCACAAGGCAAGGGTATCCGCGGGATTGGTGATCTGCAACACCAACGTCAACAGACAAATGAGGGCACAAGGCCACCACAGTTCAAAGGGCGTTCGCCACCGTTTATGGCGCTTCAAATCAAAAAAGAGGCAGCAGAAAATGGGCACGAGCGCGATATGATGCAGATGCACCGGCCCGAGGATGCGCTGATACGCGCCCAACGGCCATGCCAGGGCAAAAAGATAAACGCCCAATCCCGCCATCTGTTCAACTCTAATATGAGAGTGGGGGAGACGGCTGGGGTGCGATGTGGTACAGGCGCTCACTCGAAAGATTCCATGACGGCAGTTGGCGACGGTACGGGCAGCTTTTCCTGGGAGATTGGAATGCCATATCCCAGCAGCTGCATTAATACTGCCGCCAGAAGCAGAGCATTAAAAACGATCAAGGCCACCCGCCGTTCGCTGCGCATGCGCTGCAGGGGATTTCCCAGACGCACACGCTCCTGCAAGGCGCGGCTTTCATTTTTTGAAAAGAGGCTCATTTCACAAAAACCTCATCCACCGTTACTTCTGTAAAGACGCCGAGTGCTTTTAACGCTTCTTTGTCCACCCGTGCCGCATCGCCTACAATGGAAATCAGTTTTGCTTTTCCCGCTATGTAGGTTTTATGAAAAGACGCAAGGAGCGACGTGTCCTCAGCCTTCACGATTTCTTCGTACCAACCACGGCGCGGATCAGGCGTCAGGTTCCGGCGATCCCAATCCAATATGGTGTTGGGCACCGCCCGAAATCCAATGCGGTTCGAGCGATAATCGTTAAGCAGCGCATTTCGGGCGAAGGCATAACGCTCTTCGGTCAGCGGCAGATTGTCCATCAGATCGATAAAGGCCGTCACGGCCTCCAGGGTCTTGTCTGCCTGGGTTTGAATCACCCCGAGCATAATGTTCTTGTCGTCCCTGCGCGCACCAGGCATATAGCGTGCGCCCACCATATAGGCCAATGCACGCACTTCGCGCAGTTCCTGAAAAACGATGCCCGCCATACCGCCTGCGAAATACATGTTATACAATTGCGCCGCCGCGCTGATGGCGGGGTCATAAGGGATGCTGCCGAATTCAAGGCGAATGTGGGATTGCGCGAGTTCCCGGTTCAGGAAATAGGTTTCGCTGGATTCTGGCTGGCGGATAGGCTGCATATAGTAGTCAGGCGCAGGCAGACCCTCGCCATCAGGGTGATGCTTGTCCAGCGCCTTCGCGACCTGCGCTATAGGGAGGGTTCCCGTATACAGCACCTGCCGGGGATGACGGAACGCCTTGGCAAGCAGTTGTTGCAATTCTTCTGCCGTTAAGGCACGCAACGCTTCCGAAGAGAGCATGGTCAGATACGCCGATTCTTCCCCGCTGCGGTTATACTCCACTACTGCCGACGACAGCTGTTGCGGGTCCTTGCGCGCGTCTTCGCGTTGCACCAGGATAATGTTCTTCAGTTCCTCCAGCGTTTCCGCATCGGTTTTCGGATGGGTTAGCATCTCCATCAGCAGCGCCAGGGAAGCGTCAAATTCGCTGTCAAGCCCGACGAGCGACAGGACGGTCTGGTTGTCGTCCGCACTGACGGAAAAATCCGTGCCGAGCCGGTACCAGGCAATTTTCAATTCCTCTGCAGTAAGCCGTTCTGTGCCGGTGCGCTGCAACAGCCGTGCCGCGATGGCCATGCGGTTGTCGTGGCGCGTGCCGAAATCCACCACAATGGAAAGGCCAAACACATCATTCAACGGATTCATCGCGTGATAAATAACGGAGCCTTTCTCTGTGGTACTCTTCTCATACTGTACGCCCGGTTCAAGGAATACCGGTTCAACGGTCGGCACGGGCATGGCCAGGACTTCTGTTGCAAAGGTGGACATGACTGTGGCGTCAATGTTGATTTCCGGCATGGGCGGCTTTTCAACCTTGGGCACCGTATGGGGCGCGTCTTCACGCAAGCCCGCCACATAGTTGTCTCCAAAATAAAGGTTGGCTACCCGTATCACATCGTCACGGGTAATTTTTTCCATGCGTTCAATGACGCGATAGGCGCGTTCCCAGGGGTCGAAACCGATCCATGCCCTGCGCATGACCGCAACCCGATCCGTGTCAGATTCCAGCCCTGTCTTTTCGCGCTTCTTGTAGTCGTTGATAATGGCGGGAATCAGCCAGTCCTCAAATTTGCCCTCGCGGACCAATGCCAACTGTTCGAGCAATAGGGCCTCCACCTGTTCCATAGTCTGCCCGTCCTTGGGCACGCCATACAAATACTGGGTTCCGTAATCGTTCAGCATCAGCGGAAACGAGCCTGCTTCCCGCACCTGCTGTTTCTGGTTCAGGTTCAGATCAATCAATCCCGCCACTGCATTGGAAAGGATCATGTCCACCATCATCAATGCCTCGGCATCGGGATGGTTGCGCGGCACAGTGCGGAAGGCCAACAGCACAAATTCTTCCGCCTCATAGGAAACGCGCACTTCTTCCCGTCCTTCGAGCGGTTCCTCCTCCCATACGGTCTGTTCCGGCAGTTCGCCGGAAGGCCACGCAGAAAAATAGGTGTCTATGACCTGCATGGTCTTCTCAAAATCAATATCGCCGGAGATGAAAATGGCCATATTGTTCGCCTTATACCAGGTGCTGTAAAAGTCGAGCAGTCGTTTGATGGAAGGATTTTTCAGGTCTTCCACATGCCCCAGGGTTGGTTGCTGGCCGTAAGGATGCTTCTTGAACAGCACAGCATTGACGGCGTTCTGGATGATGCGGTCTTTGTTGTCCAGTGCCCGGTTCATCTCCTCGTACACCGTTTCCAGTTCGGTCTGAAAGAGACGGAACACCGGACGGGCGAAGCGGTCGGACTCCAGCGCAGCCCATTGTTCCAGGCAGTTGATGGGCAGGTCAATTTTGTAGACCACCTCCTCGTGCCACGTATGGGCGTTCAAGCCGCGTCCGCCCATGGCACGATACACCCGGTCAAATTCGTTGGGCACGGCGTAGGCGGCCGCCAAAGTGGATTCGCGGGTAATCTCTTCATAAAGCGCACGCCGCTTTTCCGGATCGGTCTCGACAAAGTGCTGTTCATACAATTCGCTGATGCGGTCGAGATGCACCTTTTCCTTTTCATAGTCCAGGGTGCCCAGGCGCTCCGAACCCTTGAACAGCAGATGCTCCATGTAATGGGCGAGGCCCGTTGTTTCCGGCGGGTCGTGCTTGCTCCCGGCACGCACCGCAATCTCCGCATAGAAACGGGGCGTATCCCGGTTCACCGAAAGATACACTTCCAGACCATTGTCCAGTTTGTAAATGCGCGCCTGCAACGGGTCGTCTGGATACGGCCCGCCCACGTGGTTAAAGCCAGCCACAGCCGACCCGGCAAGCAGCAGGATAAGCACCGACAGCCCGGCAAAAGCTACCTGATTTCGTTTATGTGAGGTATGTACTGATTTCATGGTTTCTTTCTCCTCTGTTGACATGTATTGTAATAACAAACATTGTCACCGATACATGCCGCATGCGCCATTTTACATGGGATGCAATTGATATATCCAACATTGAATGGTACCTGAATAGGATGATTGCTCGATTGCTTTTGCACACTTCGCGGTGAAGTAGGCTTCCCCAGAGGCTAAGTAGGCTTCCTCAGCGGCTAAGTAA
>CAZBNU010000021.1:16455-23999 GCA_964493075.1 uncultured Nitrospirales bacterium
CAGAGGCTAAGTAAGCCGACTTGGGGGCTAAGTAAGCCGATTTAGCGACAAAGTAAGGGGCCTTTCTGGCGGAAGACGCCGTATGAAAGGCTGGTGTACCTATCGGAAAGGCGACGTAAGTCTCAGAATAACATGTAGATAACAGTATCGCACAAGGGGCGTCATAAACGATGCATTCCCACGCACAGCATGGGAACGAGAGAGAGAAGGCCGAGTGCCCTGGGAGCGCCGACGTCCCCGTCGGCTGGTATACGAAAGGGTGCCGGCGAGGACGTCGGTGTTCCCAGGGCGGACCGGTGAAACAATCGCGCCGCTTGTACAAAGCGCATCTTGATGTGTTACCATTGAAGCGGTTGTGTTATTCTTGCCTGTGGTGCAGTTTCGGTCAGGGGCTGCAACTCAACAGCGGTAGAGAAGGAATTCGACATGATACCAATCCTCTTGCTTGCAGTATGCGTTACTCTGCAGAGTAGTGCGCTGATCTTAGGAATCTACCTGCTCCGGGGTACATTTTGGCGTCGTGTCTGGCTGGCTATCGCGATTGTGCTGGTCATTATTGGACTGCGTCGCAGCATGCTCATTGCTTTCGCCATCCATAACCAGGCGCCGAACGCCGAAGTTTTACCTGAGGTGGTCATGCTGACAGTGCTTGCAACAGTGCTTGCCAGCGGTACTGTGTTGCTGTATCTCATGTTTCGCTCCATGGAGCGCAGCGAAGCCATCCTTCGGGAAAAGGAGGCGCGGTTTCGGGGAATTGTGGAGAATACGTCTGCGGGGTATTTCTGCTCCGACAAAGAAGGGTATTATACCTATGTCAATCCGGCCTGGCTGAGAATGCACGGCTATGAGGCGCCGGAAGAGGTTATAGGCAAGCATTTCTCCATTACACGAACCGATACTGATTCTGAAGGCGACAAAAAGTATCAGGAAATACTATGGTCGGGAAAAGCCATTCCCATGGGTGAGTCTTCGTGCCGCAGGAAAGACGGATCTATTTTTTATCATACTTTTTCCATACAGCCTGTAGTTCGGAATGGCGAGGTCGTAGAAATCGAAGGGTTTATGATTGATACGACTGAGCGCAGAGAGGTGGAACAGGCGTTGCGCGAAAGCGAGAGCAGATATCACGCTCTTTTTAGAGATTCAGGGGATGCGTTGACAATGGGAGACCTTTCTACTGGAAAATTTTCAGCAGGGAATCCAAGCGCTCTGAAGATGTATGGGATGAAAGACGAAGCGGAACTCTGCCGCTATACTCCGTGGGACTTATCTCCCGAATATCAGCCTGATGGCAGACGTTCTGAAGAAAAAGCACGGGAGATGATAGAAAAAGTATTGCGTGAGGGTTTCCTTTCTTTTGAGTGGACTCATAAACGCGCTAATGGTGAACTGTTTTTAGCCGACATACTGTCAACCCGCGTTACTACCAAAGGGGGAACCATAATTCAGGGAACGATACGTGATGTTACAAAAGAGAAACAAGCGGAACAGGCATTGCGTGACAGTGAAGAGCGCTATAACCAGCTGGCCGCCGTGAATCGCACCATTACCTGGGAGGTTGACGCCTCTGGACTCTGCACCTATATTAGCGATGTTATAAAGCCTGTGCTGGGCTACGATCCTGAAGATATTATTGGCAAGAGGCATTGCTACGAATTTGGCCCGGAAAGCGGACGGGAAGCACTCAAGGCGCTTGCTGTCGAGATGCTTGCCAACAAGGAGTCCTTCCGCAACCGTGAATACGAGGCTGTACACAAAGATGGGCATACCGTATGGCTTTCGGGCAATGGCATACCCGTACTGGATAAGGACGGCAATCTCCTGAGATATCGGGGTATGGATACGGACATTACCGAGCGCAAGCGCATGCTGGAAGAAAAGGAACGCCTGCAGGAACAATTCGTGCATACCCAGAAGATAGAATGCGTGGGGAGGCTGGCGGGTGGCATCGCCCATGACTACAACAACAAACTGGGCATCATCCTCGGCTACCTGGAATTTGCCATGCACCATGTGGGTTCCAATGAACCGCTTCGCAACGCCTTGGGGAAAATTGAAACGGCGGCCAGGAGTTCCGTGGAGCTGACCCGTCAGATTTTGACCTTTGCCCGCAAGCAGGCGGTAGCGCCACAGCATATTGATTTGAATGAAACTGTGGATGGGTTGCTGGGCATGATGCGAAAGGTGATCGGGGAAGACATCCGGTTAACCTGGAAGCCTGGTGGGGCAGCTGCGTGGATTAAGATAGACCCCGTGCAGGTGGACCAGATTCTGGCGAACCTGCTGCTGAATGCCCGCGATGCCATTGCGGGTTCAGGCAGTATTACCGTGGAAACCGCTGATGCTGTCATTGACGAGGCCTATTGCGCAAGCAATAGCGAAGCCGTTGCCGGTGATTATGTTCTGCTCTCGGTAAGTGATAGCGGCTGCGGCATGGACAAGGATACACTTGCAAATGTCTTTGAACCCTTCTTTACCACCAAGGATGTGGGCGAAGGCACCGGCCTGGGGCTGTCCACGGTGTACGGTATTGTGAAGCAGAATGACGGGTTTATTAACGTATACAGCGAACCGGGCCAGGGCACAACCTTCAAGATTTACCTTCCCAGAAGTGGTGCGAACCCCATGCCTGATTTTCTGCCGGAAGCAGAGGCCATTTCTAATAGCAATAACGAAACCATTCTGGTGGTTGAAGATGAGCGCGACTTGTTGGATTTGTGCCAATTCATGCTGGAATCCATTGGGTATCATGTTTTTACAGCCAATACGCCCGAGGAAGCGGTGCAGATGATCGAAGAACATCAGCAAATACGACTCGTCATTACCGATGTGGTGCTGCCCAACATGAATGGCCGCGATTTGGTCAACACCCTGCTGACCCATGCGCCGGACCTCAAGGTGCTGTATATGTCCGGCTATACAGCTGACACCATTACGCAACGGGGCATTCTCGACCCGGGCGTACATTTCCTGCAAAAACCTTTCTCCAGTAACCTGCTCGCCGCCAAGGTACAGGAAGCGCTGCATGATGCGTGACAAAAGGGAATCCGGCGTGTGTGTCAAAGCCGCAAAAAAGCGGGGACAGCCCTGGCGCATCAAGTCTAACATGTGATTTGTAGCACTTATATGCGCCGAGGGCAGTCCCCATTTTTTGCTTATCATGCGTCTAGGTTGTAGAAACCTTGAATCCATAAGAGCAATGCCTGATATTCGTTTCAGGTTTCTTTCCCGCAGGTTCCACAGGTATTATATGTCCCATAAGTCTTATACGTCCCATCTGGAGTAAAAATAATGTTTCGTATACGTGCTCTTCACGGCAATCCATTCTTTCTGTCCCGCGACCGGCTGGAACAGGTGCGCGCCATATTTCGGCAGACCTTTCCGGAAAATGCCGAATACGCCGACAAGATAGAATCATTATTGCAGCATCCGGTCAAGCACGGCTATCGCGCAATTTTGTTGATAGCAGAGGGCGCGGTCGGACGGGTGGATGCTTTTGCGTTGATTCTCTATTTTGAATCTGTGAAAAGCGCCTTCCTGGATTTCGTGGGTACACGGCCGGATGCGCAAAGCCGTGGATTTGGCGGCGCCCTGTATGAGGCAACCCGCGAGTATTGCAGTCGATTGGGCGCAAAAGCGCTCTATCTGGATGTGCAACCGGATGTGCCTGAACTTACTCCTGATCCGAAGATGCTTGCCGTAAGCAAACAGCGGATGCGGTTTTATGAACGCTATGGTGTGCGCGTTGTTGAAGGCACCCAATACCATAAGCCCCTGGGCGATCCGCCGGAAACAGGATTCCTCTTATATGACAGTCTTGGACGTGAGAAGCCCCTTTCTCGCGATGAGGCACGTACTGCTGTGGAAATGATCTTACGGCTTCGTTTCCGTCAAGAGGCGGACGAAGACTATATCCGCGAGGTCGTGGGGTCTTTTCGCGATAACCCTGTGCGTTTACGTTCACTTCGTTATCGTAAGGAGGATCGCGTCCATTCAGAAATCATACCAAGACGTTTATCCGAACGGTACGCCATGGTGCGCAGTCCCCGCCATCAGATTCATCATGTGCGCGAGAAGGGCTATTTTGAGTGTCCCATACGCGCCGAGGCCATTTATGAATCCCTCGGCAAATTGGGACTGTTTACCGACTTGAAGCGCAATGTCCACAGTTACAAAACCCTTTCCGATGTGCATGATCCCGAGTTTCTTACCTATCTGCGCACCGTATGCGGCAAACTCAAAGTAGGCCGTCCCATGTACCCCGACGCTTTTCCCATCCGTCGTCCCAACAAGCGTCCGAAACATCTGCCAGTACAGGCGGGCTACTACTGTCTTGATTCCGATACCCCGCTGAACAAAAACGCCTATATTGCGGCGCGGGACGCCGCCGATACAGCGTTGACTGCTGTGGATGAACTGCTGGCAGGGAGACGACTGGTCTATGCTGTATGCAGACCGCCGGGACATCATGCTGGAAGGAATTTCTATGGGGGCTTCTGCTACCTTAACAATGCTGCCGTTGCGGCGGCGTATCTTTCGCACAATGCACGCACTGCAATTCTCGATGTTGATTTCCATCATGGCAACGGCACGCAGGATATTTTCTATGAGAAGGACAGCGTATTGACAGTGTCCATTCACGGACATCCCGACCACAACTACCCCTATTTCACCGGATTTGCTGATGAAACTGGAGAAGGACCGGGGTTGGGCTATAACCGAAACTTTCCGTTGCCGCCGAATACGGATGACGACCTGTACATACGCACCTTCGACAAGGCGCTCGACCATATCCTGAAGCGCAAAATTGACGCGCTGGTGGTAAGTCTGGGTTTTGACATTATGAAAGGCGACCCCACAGGCACATTTTTTGTGGGTACACCCACGCTGCGCCACATGGGAAAACGACTTATTCAAACGGGGCTGCCCTTAGTGATAATCCAGGAAGGCGGCTACAGCATCCGTAATATCAAGAGCGGCTGCCGTGCGTTCTTTAATAGCTGCTTCAGATATGAGAGCGTGTAATAAAAAAGTATGTGCAACCCCAGGAGAATATCTATGTTACGAGGTCCTTATAAAGTAGTATTGAGTTTCATAATGATATGTTGCGGGCTTGGTTATGCTGATGGCGTGGTGGTATATGATGTTACACAAGTAGCCTCTACCCAGCCCGTGCGTCTGATCAATCATGACGCCTGCACACGAATAGCATTTGATAGACTGCCCTGCCTGCAACTCGAAAAAGATACGGACCCCTACTCAAAAACATATTATGAGTTTCAGTTTTCCGAAGCGCCAGTCGTGTCAGGTGAAACCTTTACGTTGGAGGTGGTCTATCACGATACGGGCGCAGGGGTGATCCAGCCGGAACTGCTGGTGGATGACGCCTTCAATGGGCACTGGTCAGGGCCCAACCGGCAACAGGCCTATACCCGCCTGAATACAGGAAAAGAACGGAGCGCGTTTTTTGCGTTCACCATGCCTGTGGCTTTCGACAATGCCAGCGCTCACGCCCACTTGCGTATTGCGGGGCTGCAATACCTGCGCTTGTTGAAGATTCATCCGACACTGGACGAAGCTGCCTGGGAGGCTATTGCGGCAACGGTACCGACCAATGTTACGCCCATGATCACCCTGAACCGGGATATGGATTTGGTGACTACTGCGGGGATTACCGTCCATGGGGATGGGGTTTCATCCCTGAAATCTGATTTGAATAACCTGCACAATTTTGCGCCGCTGGCGAAGGTGCTGGGGTTTAACGCCATCGAAGCCTACATGCGCTGGAATGTCATCGAACCGGAACAGGAAGGGGTGTTTGATTTCACCTATTACGACGCTGTAGTCGAGAAACTCCAGGCCTACGGGCTGCAATGGTTTCCCCTGTTGATAGTGGGTTCGGCTTATGCGCTGCCGGACTGGTTTCTGGGCAGCGAAGAGGACAAAGGGTTTGCCTGTCTGGAACACGGCCTGTCCAACCCGATACAGAGTATCTGGAGCCCGTATCATGAACGGCATGTGACACGGGTGTTGCAGGCCTTTGGCGAACATTATGAGAAGGGCGGTTCTTTGCGTGGGGTGCGTCTGGGGCCAAGCGGCAACTACGGCGAGTCCCAGTATCCCGCAGGCGGCAACTGGCCGGCCAAAGGCGGCGCCATGCACATTCACATCGGCTGGTGGGCAGGCGATCCTTATGGCGTTGAAAATTTCCGGCAGACCATGACGGCGCGTTATAGTGGTATTGAAGTGTTGAACGCGGCGTGGGACAAAAATTACGCCTCTTTCGGGGATGTCGAGATGATACTGCCTCAGCAGATTGTGTCGCGCCGTCAGCGTATTGACTTTGCCTCGTGGTATACCGATTCCATGACTGCGTGGTGCGACTGGTGGAGCAGGGAAGCCCGGCAGGCCATGCCCAATACACTCATCTACCAGTCCGCAGGCGGCTGGGGGTTTGTGGAAGCGGGCACCAGTTATTCCGGTCAGGCGAAATCCATGCAGCAGGTGCAGGGCGGCATCCGCCTGACCAACGAAACGGACAGTTTCGAACAAAACTATTATGCGACCCGACTCGCCATGACGGCCGCCCGGCATTATGGCATCATGACAGGCAGTGAACCCGCCAGTTCGCACACGGCGCGGGGTATTGCCGGACGTTTGTTCAATCTGCTGACGAATAGCAGCGACCATTTTTTCACCTATCAGTCAAATATCTTTAATGACCAGACCGCCATTGACCAGTGGCTGCAATATCTGCCCATGATGGAACACCGTCGCCATCCGCTTGTTGAGGTGGCGGTATATTATCCCGAGACCATGAACCAACTGGAAGACGCCGCATTCCGGCATCTGTACGCGTGGGGATTCAACCCGCGTGCCGCCGCCATCCGCCGCGTAGTGGAGGTGGACTACCTGGATGAGCAACTGATTCGGGATGGTTTTTTGGACAAATACAAGGTACTCGTATTTTGTTGGGGCAACGTCATCGAAGCGGATATCCTCGCGGCGTTGGATGTCTGGATGCGGGCGGGCGGCATTATTTTCTATCCTTCCTTTCCCAAGGGTCCACTTCAAACGGTTGAAGGGAATGCCGACGTGTTTGCCTGCTGGTCCAAAGGCGACACAGGTGCAGGCGCGTTTTATCGTTTCCCGGGAGATATGGAACCGGTCAGCGGCTATGCTGATTTTGTTTGCCAACACTTACAGAAAATGAATACGCTTAATCTATTGACGAAGAAGGTGCTTGAAATTGAACATGCACCACAGATATTCATGAGTGTGGGCAATAACGGCGATCTGATGATTTTGAATTACGAAGATATGCCGCAAACACTACAAGTCAACAACGCCCAAACAGTTGAGGTGCCGTCTTATGGCATAGAACGCATGGCGCCGGGGGAATGGTGAGATGATGAATTCAAGAACACGCTTGCTGAATGCCCTGATGGGCAAGCCTGTAGATCGCATCCCGGTGAATTTCTATGAAATCGGCGGGTTCGCGGTGAATCCTGATGATCCTGATCCGTTCAATGTTTATAACGACC
>CAZBNU010000021.1:24099-25217 GCA_964493075.1 uncultured Nitrospirales bacterium
GGCGGGTTCGCGGTGAATCCTGATGATCCTGATCCGTTCAATGTTTATAACGACCCTTCCTGGCGGCCGTTAATCGAACTTGCGGAACAGGAAACTGATCTGATACGCATGGTCAAGCCGAAATTGATTCCGGCATCAAACAATTGCAGGGATGAGTTCTTTCACGTAAGAAAAGAAGAACGGGATGGTGCGCGTTATACTCATGTCGAGTTACACATAGGCAATAAAGTCCTTACGGAAACACGTCGCCGGGATGCAGGAGTAGACACGATCTGGCAGGTGGAACATCTTCTGAAAGGGCCTGAAGATGCGCGGGCATTTCTGGAGTTGCCTGACGAAGCATTCGCCTTTGAACCTGATGTCAACGCTGTTCAGGAAAAGGAGGAGGCCCTCGGCAATCGCGGGCTGGTGATGGTGGACACCGAAGACCCGTTATGTGCTGCTGCCGCCCTGTTTTCCATGGAAGACTACCTCACCATGGCCTTCATGGAACCGGCATTGTTTCATCAGTTGCTTGAAAAGTTTGCGCGAAGCATTTACCCCCGTATTGAGAAAGTCGCTGCATCAGTTCCGGGCCGTTTGTGGCGTGTTTATGGCCCCGAATACGCCTCGGAACCCTATCTGCCGCCAAGCCTGTTCCGGGAGTTTGTCTATGAATACACCACGCCAATAATACGAATCATCCAGCGACACGGCGGTATGGTGCGTCTCCATTCCCACGGCAGACTGCGCAATATACTACCCATCATCGCGGAGATGGGTGCTGATGCCCTTGACCCGGTCGAGCCGCCACCCCAGGGCGATATGGTTCTGGAGGAAGTGCGCCAAATCTATGGAGAAAACCTGACCCTGTTCGGCAACATCGAAGTATCCGCCATCGAAACCCTCGAACCGGCGGCCTTTGAAAAACTGGTTGTAGAAACGCTCCGCCAAGTGAATAACGTCCCGGGAAAAGGCTTTGTGCTCATGCCCACGGCCTCGCCCTATGGCCGCCACATCAGCGCCAACACCCTGCGCAATTATGAGACCCTGGTACGGCTTGTTTCCTGAAGGTAATCCATAATGTTTAACGCGAGCCTTGACCGCAATATAGATAAGTAATACATGCTTTGTAGGCG
>CAZBNU010000021.1:25317-33192 GCA_964493075.1 uncultured Nitrospirales bacterium
GGCGCACCTGGGAAGGTACGCCTACGAAAGCGGCATCGTTTTTTTGATCGCCACTAATACAGGAGAACCACATGAACAAAAAGAAACTTTTGAAATCGAACTGCACGCTACCGTTAAAAACTACAATGTTTATTTTCTGTCTGGTCATGCCCCTGCTGACTGCGGCGCAAGTACAAGACGAAATTTCCAATACCCGCAGAAACGCGATTGTACGTGCCATCGAAGAGGTTGCCGCCACCGTGGTCACTATTAACGTGGTGGAAATACAGCAGGAACAGGTGGTGGATCCCTTTTTTCGCAATTTCATGGGGCTTTTTGATTTTCGTATGCAGCGGCCACGGGTGCGGGGCCGTGCCGTGGAAGGAATCGGGACCGGCTTTCTGTTCGATGAAAAAGGCCATATCCTCACCAACTATCATGTCATAGAAAAGGCCGACCTCATCACATCGGTTACCATTGCCGATGGGCGCAACCTTGAAGTGGAGGTGGTGGGCGCAGACGAACGCACGGACATTGCTGTATTGCGCGTGACATCCGGCGGCCCCTTCCCCTATGCGCGCCTGGGTGACTCGCAGAATCTACTCATTGGCGAATGGGTCATTGCCATTGGCAACCCATTCGGCGCGATGATCCAGGACCCACAACCCAGCGTCAGCGTGGGGGTGGTTTCAGCGAATCATCGTCGTGTGAACCGGGAAGTGGGCGGTGGAGAACGGCTGTATCAGGGCATGATCCAGACCGATGCCGCCATTAATCCCGGCAACAGCGGCGGACCGCTTGTTAACGCGCTGGGCGAGGTGGTCGGTATTAACACCATGATCTTCTCCCAGAGCGGCGGCCATCAGGGACTGGGCTTTGCCATCCCCATGAATCGCGCCCGGCGCGTGGCGGAAGAAATTATCCAATACGGCCATCGCCGCAACCCCTGGTTTGGCTTCCGCGGTGAAGCAGTCAATCAGGTGAATCCCTACACCCTGCAGCAGTTGGGTATCACTGCGGAAAATGGTGTGCTGGTCACCGAAATTCATCGACAAAGCCCTGTCTATGCCGCCGGACTGGAACTGGGCGATGTGATCACAGCCGTCAACAGTGAAAATGTGGAGCATCCCCTCGACATAGACTTCATCAACTGGGGACTTTTCATTGGCGACAAGGTTACCCTCGAAATTGACCGAAAAGGGGCGAAGCATACAATAAATTTCGTGGTGGAAGAGATTACCGCAATGACAAGCTGATCCGGACGCTACCAGAAAATAACATAGAACACCGCCACGGCCAGCAGGACCACACTGCCAGCAGCAAAAACCACCGGGTCAGTGCGCACTTCAACTTCTGCGCGCACGGGTAGTGGTTTCGGCGTGGCGTTCGGACGCGCCAGTGTCATGAGGCTCATGACCACAATAATGATTGCGAAGGTGATGGCCATACGGTTGAGATAGGCGACACTGCTGAACTGCCATTGCAACAGGCCATAGATGACCGCGCTTAGGATCAACGCGACCACGCCCGCCGCCTCGGGAGCGCGTTTCACAACGAATCCAAACACGAATGCCGCAAGGATGCCCGGTGAAATATAGCCCTGGAATTCCTGAATGTAATTGAAGATGCCGCCGAAGCGCTCGTTGCCGAGGAACGGCGCAATGAGGCAGCCCACCACCAGAAAGATAAGGGTGGCGCATCGGCCCATGTTCACCAACAGTGTTTGCGAGGCTTTAGGGTTGACATAGCGCTTGTACAGGTCCATGGTGAAAATGGTGGACGCGCTGTTGAGCATGGACGCCAGCGAACTGATGACCGCGCCCGCGATGGCGGCGAACATGAACCCGCGCAGCCCTGACGGAATCAGGTTGCGGATCAGCATGGGAAAGGCCTGGTCTGCATTCTCCATGGTGTCGCCATAAAGTTGCACTGCCATGATGCCCGGGAAAACGATGAGGAAGGGAACCAACACCCAGAGCGCAGCGGCAAGGATGATGCCCAACTGTCCCTGACGCAGTGTTTTTGCCGCCAGCGTACGCTGCATGATGAACTGGTTCAGACCGCAATAGTAGAAAATGGGAATCCACATGCCCGCCAGCAACCCCGTCCAAGGAAGGTTCGGATGATCAGCAGGCAGGATCATGTGCAACCGGTCGGCGTTGTGTTCGAAGAAAGCGTTCACGCCACCCACTGCAGCAAAGCCCAGGATGAGGGTGATCAACCCGCCGATCAGCAGCCCGCCGCCTTGAAACAAATCCGCCCATGCCACCGCTTTCAGGCCGCCCCAGACCGTGTAAATAGCGGCAATGAGCGCAATCAGCCACACCGCCCGGGAGAGGGGAATGTCGAAGATGGTTTCAATGGTCAGCCCGCCGGAATACAACACCGTCGCCGAGGTGACGAACACGTAAATGATCACGGTATATACTGCCATGAGCAGACGCGCCGCAGAATT
Source organism: uncultured Nitrospirales bacterium (assembly GCA_964493075.1). Taxonomy (GTDB): domain Bacteria; phylum Hydrogenedentota; class Hydrogenedentia; order Hydrogenedentales; family CAITNO01; genus SLFT01. The sequence continues at coordinate 27,752 of CAZBNU010000021.1, forward strand.
GTACCGGTATTCCAGATACTCCGGCATGGTGTAGATGCCCGCCCGCAGAAACCGGGGCAAAAAGAAAAACGCCACGACGATGATGCCCACCGCGCCGGTCAATTGCCAGTTGCTCACCGCCAGACCCACATCACCCGCGCCCTGTCCCGCCATGCCCACAAACTGCTCCGTGGACAGGTTCGCCGCCACAATGGACAAACCGATAAGCGGCCAGGTCAAACCCCGTCCCGCAAGAAAATAATCCTCGCTCGTTTTTTCCTTGCGGCTCTTGTACATGCTGAACCCAACCACAAACAGCACAAAGACCGCAAATACAACAATATCAACAATACTGAGTGACATAATGCTTTCCTTTACTTCACGTTCCAAGCGCGCATGAGATGAACGCCATGCCGCGACACCATTATCTTGTAGTCGCCTTCGATCTTGTCAGATATTGCGGTGTACGCACAACTACAGCCTTATGTAAAACGTAGAAGAGGCATCCTTGCCTCTTTCGCTTGCCGCGATAAGATGCCGCATCTGCAAAGGCGATTATCTCGTCCGGGCGAAGGGGACATCTGCTGCCTCCATCCGGGGATATTTCTTTTGTGCTTCTTCGCTTCGTTCCCGCCAATAAGCGAGTTCTTCCTCCCGGGTCATGCCTTTCAACGTCTCATGTATCCGCAGCGCTGCACGATCCTGCATCTCCACACAATCAAACGCTTTATTTTTCATCGAATACTATTCCGCTCTGTCTCTTAATGGCCACTCTGCACGGTATCACGCTTATTTTCTCTTTGTGGGCATTCAACAAGCCGATCGGCGTATTGCCGCTCTTTTTTCTTGAGTGCCTCATACATGGCGCGGGTATCGAAATTGTATTGTGCCGCGTATGCTTTTTTAATGGCGCATACTTCGTCAACAATCGGGTCATTAAACATGACAATCACATCCTTGTGGCCACATTCTTTACCGGGAATCTCGTGTGACCGGTGTGGCGGCGGTGCCTGTGGAAAGCCAGCGCCGGGCTTCTTTGGTGCGTTTTCGCCAATAAGCGACCTCCTCGTCCAAGGTCATACCCTGTATCGCCTCGCAAACCTTTTCCGCGCCCCTGCGCTTCATCTCAACGCAATCAAATTTTTTCTTCATACTGAATTACCTCTTGTGGCGTATGGATGGCAATGGCTTTATGCAAAGCGTTCATCTTACCTCGGCAAGAGTCTCAGTCACCGCTGTCATCCGGGGATATTTCTTCTGTGCTTCTTTGCCGCGTTCCCGCCAATAGGCAAGTTCTTCCTCCTGGGTCATGTCTTTCAGGGTCTCATATATCCGCAACGCGGCACGATCTTGCATCTCAACACAATCAAACGCTTTGTTCTTTTTCATTCAATTTGTTCTCCAGCCTTATTATACACGATTACCCGACAATCATGCTTATGAAAAGTGCAAATCGAATCTATAGCGTTACACCTGCGTCCTGTCTTTGAACTGTGGATTCCGGTCTTTTTCTTTCCGATTCTCATCGGAAAGAAAAAAACGGAATGACGGGCGGTATCTGGTTTGTTTACAGTCCTGTAAAATTTTCCATACTGCTTAGGAAACCACCGCTGCCCAAGGGTTATTCACAATTCAGGTAACTACCAGTCACTTCACGTTCCAGGCGCGCATCAGGTGGACACCATGCCGCGGCAGTGTAATCTTGTATTCGCCTTCGATTTCGCCGATATCCTGTTGCCGCCAGAGGTCGCGGAGTTTCCAGCGGCCTTGGAGTCCGGCGTCGTTCAGGGTGAAAGGCACTTCCTGTGCGAATTCGCTGCGGTTGAATACGCCCACCGCAATGGAACCATCCTCCAGCGGTTTCGTCCACACTTCCCAATCATCCTTCTCAAAAACCGGATACCCCTGTTTCCCCAGCGGATCCTGGTTGATGTCAATGACTTCAGGATTGCACAACACATTAAGGGTAAAGGCGTCCAGTTGCGTCATATCGCCGCTGTAGAATAACGGCGCGGCCATGAGGCACCATAGCGACATGTAGGAGTATTGTTCATTGGGCGTAAGCGGGCAGGGTTTCGGCTCGCCCATGCCGCTTGCATTGCCCACATAACCGATTTGCAGGTAGTCCGGATCATTCCATGAACCGGGATGGGCATGGGGATGAAACGCGGCGTTCCGTTTCGCCACATCATGGTAGCGGGTCAGTTCAAACCCCAGGTCGCCCGAAGTACGCCAGCAGTGGCCGCCCACCTCTTCGCCCCATTCCCAGACGCGCCCCATGCCGTACTGGCAGAGATTGAACACAATGTCGCGGGACTGTTCGCGCAGCAGGGCGGACATCTGGATATACGGTTTTTTCAGGGTTTCCAGATGCTTGTTTTTTACCACATTGCTGTAGGAACACCAGTCGTACTTCAGGAAATCGAAGCCCCAGTCCGCAAAGGTGCGCGCATCCAATGCCTCGTGTTTGTAACTGCCCGCGAATCCGGCGCAGGTCAGTGGCCCCGGCGAAATATACGTGCCTGCCCGCAGCCCCTTGGCATGGATGAAGTCGGTCATAGCGTTCATGTCCGGGAAATGCTTGTTCGGAATCAACACGCCGTTGTCATCACGAAGCGGTCCCACGCGCATGGGATCCTTGTTCTTTGGCGCGTTCATCCAGCAGTCGTCTATGTTCACATATTGATAACCCACATCCGCCATGCCGGTGCTGACCATAATGTCCGCCGCCTCGCGCATCATGGCGTCGGTGATGCGATCGTAATGGGCATACCAGTGGTTCCAGCCCATGGGCGGTGTGAGCGCCAGTTTATCGCCCGCAACAATCCGCAATTCCCGTTCCGCCTTCCCGTAGGCATTTTCCGCTTTAAGCGTCACAAAATAGGTCTTGTAGGTTTCGCTTTTGATAGCGCCAGTGATGATGCCGGTATCCGCATCCAGCGTCAATCCTTCCGGCAATTCATCTGCAGCAAAACGGATGGGACGTTCGCCTGTAGTGGGAATGCGGAATATGAACGGCACGCCGGGGCGCACCCCATAAATACGCGGCCCGTTGATGCGCGGTTCCTTCGGTGGCGGCGGTGTCAGGATAACCGCCTCTTCCTCCGGACGCGCCACAATCTGCGGGTCGTCGCCCTCAACGATAAACCGCGCATCCGCCAGATTTACGTGGTCATAACTGATGTCATCGCCGCCGTCTTTTATGGTCAGCATGATCTGTTTTGCGCCGGAAATATCCACATCCACCACAATCGGCGCATCCCCCACACGAAACACCGGACTCTCAAAAAGCAATTCGGCATCGCTGTATATCGCTATGGAAGCGGAACCCGGCCCACCAGCGTTATCGTTAATGCCCACAGTCATCTGGAAGCGTTTGGCATTGCCATCCAGCGCCACATACATCACCCCTTCCGCATGCGTGCCGACGCCCCGTTCAAAGGTCTCGCCGTCGAGCATCATGGGCTTGTCATTCACCGCCTTACCCACCTTCGGCGTTCCCCAGCTTTGTTGAATCAGCGATATATCCAGTTCATCCAGCCACACCACCCGCTCCGCCGACCACGCAACCATAGGCAGAATGAGCATTACCAGAACCAACAGCGCCTTGAATTTCATTTTGCTTTCCTTTTTCGTTGTGAACCCTGAACCAACAAGGAAAAGAGTAGCACAAGCCTCGTGATGGAATAAATAACCACAAAAAGAATTCTTCTTTATGATCCATGTGTTCTATGTGGATAAAGGGCTTCGGTTTCTGTAAAATGGGCGACAGATATCCAGAACAACAGGAGCAACTATCATGGCTATTATCGTCTTGTGTCTTGCGGCCGGACTAAGCGCAGTTACAGTGGAACAAATTCCCGGACAGGCGCCGATCAACTGCATTGAGATTCATGGCGTTGCCGCCGGTGAATTCAATCAGGAACTCTGGCAGGCAAACACGCTAAACCTCGTGCCTGACCAGCGTTTCCCCCTGCTCGAACCGCGCCAGTCCGGTGTATACCGAAACATCTATGCGCCGTCTGCCGTGCAGGTGCAGGACGGCTGGCGGTTGTTCTATGGGGCGTGGGACGGCGTGAATACGGGCAATGACCGAATTTACAGCGTGTTCACCCAGGACTTCATAGACTTCGGCGTGCGCAACACGGTGATTGAGCATGGCGTGTTTATCCATGCTTGCAATGTCAATGCGCTGGCACGTCCGGACGGTGGTTTTGAAATGGTATGCACCGTGTATCCCGACAAGAACGACCGCAACAAGCCCGCCTATTTTTCGAGTCCCGACGGCAAAACCTGGAACGGACAGACCGCACCTTACCCGGCGGATTATTCTGACATCATTTCTATTGACGGCTATCCTGACTATACCGATGCGGACATCAACGGCATGAACGTCATCTTCCGCGATGGGGATACGCTGCGACTGTACTTCAACAACTTCAAGCAGTTCGGCAAGGTTAATCGCGCCGTCAGCACGGACGGTAAACACTATACCTACACGGGCGTAGCCCTTGAATGCGGCATGGTGGTGAACGATGTGAAACGTTTCGATGTGAACGGAAAACACTGCTGGCTCATGGGTCTGCACATGAACCGCGAAGGGTTATGGTACAGCATGTCCCCCGACGGCGACACTTTCACACCCGAACAACCGCTACTGACCCACGCCGGACCCGAAGACCGCTACATCGTCGCCCTGGGCTGGGTGACCAACGGCAACCGGCTGTTGGGCGTGCTCTACGGCGCAGGCGCAGTGCCCGAACTCAACCGCAACCGCATCTTCGCGCGCTGGCTCCAGAAGAAGGTCGTCTTCACCTCCGACGACGGCACCGTCTGCGAACCCACTGGCGCTGTCGGACCCGACCGACAGATTATCCCCATCCCCGAAGGCGTGAACCCCAAAGGCACGATCCAGGTTTTCGCCGAAGACGGCACAACACCGCTGGGCGAACCCGTCGCAATAAAAAAAGCGACAAAAACACTCTTCCGCGTGGTAGATTAAAATGGCATACGGCCTGTTTAACGTTTACCATTAACTTGGTATCTTCGCCTCCTGAAGCAATCTCGTAAGAAACCAGAAGAGTGCCGCGTTGTCGCGTCAGGTAATTAAAGCAAAGATAATGTCAAAATAGAGTTGCTTGAACATTGCGTTTGTCCCGTCAACTCTGTTACTTTCTGAAAGTAGCAGCAAGCACAATATCATGCGACAATAAAAATCCGTATTGAATGCGGAGACAGTCCAATTCTCGCACCAACAAAAAGGGACATCCTATGACACGCAATGGCACACTGAAGGTTGTGAATCCGGTACTCGGTATTTTGGTTTTGAACCAGGGTATGACAGCCATCTTCCATGGCGTTCTCCCTGAAAAAGTATTCGAGGTCATGCACGGTGTCGGCGGTCCCCTCCTTCTCATCGCTGCCATAACACACCTGATTCTGAATTGGAACTGGATTAAAGC